>JAYZJE010000223.1:0-3684 GCA_036164895.1 Pseudomonadota bacterium | reverse complement strand
TGGGTGCTCATACCCAACATCTGACCGAATATCTCGTCATTATGTGAACCAACTTCCGGCCCGGCCCAAATAGTTTTTCCCGGTGTTTCACTAAGTTTCGGAACGATCGCCGGTATTGTTAGTGGTTTGCCGTTGACATCGACTTTCTCAAACAGTTCACGTGCATGAAAATGCGCGTCCTCGAACATGTCCGCGACGCTGTAGATTGGGCCGGAAGGGACTTCTGCTTCCTCCAACTGTTCAAGCACCTGTTCTGATGTCAAAGTGCCCGTCCACTCGAGAATTGCGGCATCAATTTCAGCCTCGTGTTTGACGCGTCCCGCATTATCTGCAAGACGCGTATCGTCGCCCATTTCCGGCCGCCCCATCGCACCCATTAATCGTTGAAAAATCTTGTCTCCATTGCCGCCTATAATGACGTGCTTGTTGTCGCCACACAGATAAGTGTTGGTTGGCACGATACCGGTCAGAGTTGAACCTGATGGCTGCCGAATTTCACCGAGGCGGTCATACTCCGGTACGATCGATTCAAGCATATTAAATACGGATTCGTAGATTGCCACGTCGACGACTTGCCCTCGATGCTCCGGATCCTGAAGCTTCCTGATACAAGCCATCAGGATACCCATGGTTGCGTGCATGGCCGCGAGCGTATCACCCATACTAAGGTTTGGTCGCACCGGAGGACGGTCGGGAAAACCGTTGACGTAACGAAAACCACCAACTCCTTCACAAACTGACGCGAAACCCGGGCGGGACGCATAGGGCCCAGTTTGACCGTATCCAGATATACGGGCATAAATAAGGCTGGGATTGTCGAGCGACAGTTCATCCGGACCAAGGCCCCAGCGTTCCATTGCTCCGGGTCTGAAATTTTCGATTAGTACATCGGATTCCCTTGAGAGTTCGCGCACAATCTCACGGCCTTCCTCAGTCCGCAGATTGGCAGTCACGCATTTCTTGTTGCGCGCGACGCTGCGCCACCATAGTGACGTGCCTTCGTCGAGCAACCGCCAGGTCCGAATTGGATCGCCTTCTCCAGGCGCCTCAACCTTGATAACTTCGGCGCCGTAATAGCCCAATAGGCAGCCGGTGAACGGGCCAGCGATCAGCTGACCTAACTCAAGAACTCGTATACCTTCAAGTGGGCCTGGATGTTTCAATTGCTCTGTCATTTGTTATTTTTAAGTTTGGATTTCGTATCCAATTCTAATCCAAGGAACGTAGGTTTAACCAGCACCAAGTTGCAAGCGGTTAGGTTTTGCCGATGCGAAATTCGACTCGAATGCCCCGGGAGACCTGCCCAAATAATGTGTTCGGTAGTAATACGGGAAGAAAAACTGAATGATCCTGCCAGCCCCGCCAACTCGCTAGCCTACCATCCGTTGAACCGCGTCGTGTTAGGGGTTCCCGCCGGAGACAAAATGATGATAACGTCGCAATAAAGCGAAACCTGTGCGGAAGATAGGTTGGACGGATGACAAAGACATATTGGGGGTAGGGGGATGGTAGAGCAAACTGAATGGTCGTGGTGCCCACGCCAGGCGCGGCGCGATCTGCTGAAGTTTCTTTTGAGTTCACCGCTGTTGGGCGCCTCTGCAGGGGCTGTAATTGCGCAGGACTTAGCCGAAGAATCAGCAGCTGAGTTAACCAGTCCACGCCGTGCGACAAATGTGTTTCAGTTTGAGGACGTAGCTCGAAAGAAGTTGGCCTCGGAAATGTACAACTTCATCGCCGACGGTTCGGATGACATGAAGACCGTTCGTGCAAACCGAGCCGCGTTCGATGCCATCGAAATTCGCGTACGCCGACTGATTGATGTCTCGGAGATTGATACCAGCGTCGAACTATTTGGGCAAAAGATGAGGACTCCGATCATTCTCGCGCCGGTTGGTGCACAACAGCAGATGCACCCGGATGGCGAATTGGCCTCGGCCCGAGCCGCTAAGTCGAGGCAACATGTCATGATCGCCTCAACGATGACGAGTTACAGTGTCGGCGCGATTGGTGCCGAAGCGCCCAACCTAACCTGGTTTCAGCTTTACCCAATGCCTGACCGGTCGGTAACCCAGCAATTACTCGCGAAAGCGGAAGCAGCCGGTGCACGGGTTATCGTTGTCACGATTGATGGCCCAACTCTTGGTAACCGTGAGAGTCAGAAGGCATTTTTCCGGCGCAGCACCGGTAGTTCACAATCACGGTTGGGTAATATGGAGGGAATCAGAGGCAAGTTTCGGGTGGGTGATCCATCACTAACCTGGAATTACGTTGATTGGTTACGGAACAACACGGACAAACCAATCGTTCTAAAGGGTATCGTTACCCGCGAAGACGCCAGTTTGTGTGTCAAGTACGGTGTCGATGGGCTGGTGATATCCAATCACGGCGGTCGCCAGGAAGAAAGTAATCGCGGAACTCTCCAGTCGCTGCCGGAAATTGTCGAGGTTGTAGATGGCCGCATCCCCATACTGATTGATGGAGGCTTTAGGCGCGGCACCGACATGTTTAAGGCATTGGCTATGGGCGCGAGCGCGATAGGCATCGGCCGAGCCTATATCTGGGGTCTAGCGGCTTTCGGGCAGCCGGGGGTTGAACGGGTGCTCGACCTTCTAACGGTCGAACTTATGCGAATCATGAAATTTGCCGGTACGACATCAATAGCCGATATTGGACGGGCCCATGTTCAGGCTAAAGATTGGCCGGCAGCTATCGCCCGCGCTTCCGGCAGCAAGCCAGAGTCGTAACATTAGTTTGATTCGATTATTTCCCGCGTATGACGTCTATTCGGGCGTCATTTGCCAACGCAGTAGTTTGCCTAGTTTGGCTGAGCCTGCCCAACGTAGTGATAGGAAATAAACCGCGGACCATCAAAATAATTCTTTTCGAGTTCGGCAAACTTGAATCCGGCAGCTTCGATTAGTTCATCGATAGCCCGGTTCAAAGAACAACCTGCCAGCGGGCGGAATACCGGCAATAAACGATCTTGCCATTTCGAAACTGAGGCGTCCGGCGCGCGGCCGTGTTCAATAAAGATGAAGCGACCATCAGGCCTCAATACCCGCCGAACTTCCGCTAAGGCTTGTTCGACGCCCGAAATGGAACAGACTGTCCACGAGCTAACCACGCTGTCGATGCTATTGGTCTCCAGCGGGATATTTTCCGCCGAGGCATCGATCAATTCAACCGGAAAAACCGTCCCGTCAGCCAGCGGCTGTGCTTTCTCGCGCAGAAGCGCGGATGGCTCGAGACCAAAGAAATGCTGTACTTTGCTTGTGTAGAACGGGAAGTTGAGTCCTGATCCCATGCCGATCTCGAGCGTGCGCCCGGATGCAAGTGGAGCAGCCCGATCGCGGTGTTCGGACATGAAATCATTGCGCATGCCACGATCGATTATGCGGGGCAGGATGTGATTTGAGTAGAAAGCCATTTATCGTCAAGTATATGGGATCAAGTCTCTGTGAAACGGCGGCTAGGTCAGGGTTTCTCGCCAGCTTGCGAGCGCCTCCGCAATCTCTTCAGGAGAATCTTCCTGCAGAAAATGACTACCGCGTACAGTCACTTCGGTTTGGTTTTGCCAACTGCGGCAAAACTCGCGAGGCTTGCCGATCAGAATTGCCCCAGGGTCGCCATTGATAAACAGCTTTGGCAAATGATTGCTGACCATCCATTCAGCATATTCGGTGA
>JAYZJE010000222.1:0-2965 GCA_036164895.1 Pseudomonadota bacterium | reverse complement strand
CAATGGCTGGTTCCCTGTTGCTGACGCTGACCTTGATCCCGGTCCTGGCGGCTTACATTCTCAAACCCAAAGCAGAACGTGACACCTGGCTGGTGGCAGCAATCAAATCCCGCTACGAACCACTGCTCGACTGGGCCTTGGCGAACCGAAAAATCGTGGTAGGTGGCGCTACCGGATTGCTGATACTCAGCTTGCTGCTGTTTCCATTTCTCGGCAAGGAGTTCATGCCGGAGCTTCAGGAAGGCGCCATCATGTGGCGGGTCACGTCCATCCCGTCGGCTTCGCTGGAGCAGTCAATCAACATATCTAAAGACATCGAGAACGCGCTGTCCGAGTTCCCTGAGGTCAAAACCACCGTCGCGATGATCGGCCGCGCCGAGAAAGGTGAAACGGCCGATGTGAACTACATGGAAATCTACACCGAGTTGAACCCGCCCGATGAGTGGGAGACCGATAGAAGCATCGAGGAACTTGCCGATGCAATGCGTGACGAACTAAACAAAGTCGTTCCAACGGCAGTCGTCGCCTTCACCCAGCCAATACAGATGCGGGTGGAGGAGCTGATTTCCGGAATTCGCGCAACGCTAGCCGCGAAAATCTACGGCGAAGACCTTAACGAGCTGGACCGCCTTGCCCGGGAAATCAAAGATCTCATTGCTGATGTGCCCGGGGTCGCTGATCTGTCACTGGAGGCCAACGTCGGCAAGCCACAGATACGTGTTCGGGTTGATCGGGAAGGGCTTGCCAGGTATGGGCTCAATGCTGATGACGTGCTGACCGTGGTACGAAACGGTATTGGCAACGAACCGGTTTCCGCATTGATCCAGGGCGTCCGCCGTTTTGATATCACCGCGCGCCTGCACGACGAGGCCAAAGCGTCGGTGGAATCGATCAAAACCATTCCGCTGCGGTCAGCGACCGGGGCCATCGTGCCGCTGTCGGCTGTGGCGGAAATCAGCATCGCAGAAGGCTACTCGTTCGTGCGCCGAGAACAACTGCAGCGCTATGCTGTTATCCAGATGGATGTGCGCGGCCGCGATGTCGACAGTTTTGTCACGGACGCGAACGCAGCGATTGCGGCCGGCGTCGACCTGCCCCCGGGCTACTGGGTTGAGTGGGGCGGCTCGTTCGCCAACCAACAACGGGCGCTTACTCGCTTGTCGATCATCGTGCCCGTGACAATCTTTTTTATCTTTGTGCTGCTTTTCACGGCGTTTAATTCAATCAAGCATGCGGTTTTGATCATCGCTAACGTTCCTTTTGCAACCATTGGCGGGATCATCTCATTGTGGATTACCGGCCAGTACCTGTCGGTTCCTTCCGCGATCGGTTTTATCGTTGTATTCGGGGTCGCGATGCTGAACGGCATCGTACTAATCAGCTTTATCAATGAGCTTCGTGACGCCGGCCAGTCAGTCAGCGATGCGGTGCGCTTTGGGGCCAAGCTAAGATTGCGGCCGGTGCTGATGACCGCTAGCGTTGCGATCCTGGGATTATTGCCGCTGTTGCTTTCAAGTGGCGTGGGCGCGGAAACCCAGCGTCCGCTGGCTACCGTTGTGGTTGGCGGGCTGCTGACATCGACGTTACTTACCCTGGTGCTGTTGCCGGTTCTCTACGAGTGGGTCGAAACACGGCACCGATAAAGGCACGCGAAGATGCAGACCCAAAACCCATATTTATATACTTTAGTCATCATTCATCCTGAGCGTATTGCAAGCGCCTGAACAAACTTGACGTGTCCCAACGACCTCCTCCCATAGTCTGGATCTGTTGGTAGAACTGATCCACTATCTCAGTTATTGGAAGATTGATGCCAATTTTTTGAGCTTCATCCAAGGCATATTGTAGATCTTTGTGCATCCAGTCCACAGCAAAACCGTGATGATAATCATCATCGATCATGGTTTGATGACGGTTATCCATTTGCCAAGATTGTGCTGCCCCTTTTGAAATAACCTCGATGGTTTGTTTTAAGTTAAGACCAAGGGAATTGGCGAAATATAGCCCCTCGGATAAGCCTTGTATCAAACCTGCCAGACAAATCTGATTGACCATTTTGGTCAGCTGACCGTAGCCGGACGGGCCCACGTATTCGGAGTGTCTCGCGTAACATGCCATCAAAGGTGCAACGCTTTGATAAATTCCCCTAGAGCCTCCTGCCATGATGGTCAGTGCACCTTCTTGAGCGCCCATCTCCCCCCCTGAAACCGGGGCATCAAGGTAGGAGCAACCAATCTGTTTCGAGTATTCCTGCATTTCCACAGCTAAGGTTGCAGATGTTGTTGTGTGGTCAACGACAATTCCTTGCGGGGCAAGCCCGGCAAAAACTCCTTCGTCTGAAAACAGCACAGATTTGACATCTTCATCATTGCCAACGCACACGAAAACTACATCTGATGCTTTTGCTGCTTCGGCTGCTGTTTGCGCGATTGTCCCCGGGTATTGTCTATGCCATTTCTGAGCCTTCACCAGGGTTCTATTGAACACCGCAATAGTGTGACCCGCATTGGCTAAATGGCCTGCCATGGGGTAACCCATTACCCCTAATCCTATGAATGCCAATTTCTGATTCATTTCTTTGACTATTGAGCAACTATATCAATCAGAATTTTAAGAGGGCTTCGTCCTTGTAGGTCTCGACCTTGGTCAACTGACCAGCTTCGTCGAACCATTCAGTAGGACCATTTCGTGTCCCGTCTTTGTAGCTTTCTCTTCTCAGTAATTGACCGTTTGCATAAAAAAACTCATGCAGTCCCTCTTGTTTTCCGTTTTTATAACTTCCTCTCCTACTTACTTGACCGTTGTCTTGGAACCCCTCAAAGAGACCATCCCATTCCCCGTCTTTGTAATTTTCTCTAAACCATAACTGACCGTTTTCGAAGTACGATTCCGAGAGACCGTGTTTTTTACCCTCTTTGTAGTTTTTTCTTTTCCATAATTGGCCGTTGTCGTGAAACGACTCAAA
>JAYZJE010000221.1:0-9171 GCA_036164895.1 Pseudomonadota bacterium | reverse complement strand
TGAGTAAAGAGTAAACGGCTCGGATAGTTTCCCCGTAGCGGGCGTGGGCGGCCAGTGCGTCTCGGTTATTGTGCGCCAGCTGCGCGAACAAGGTAATCAATAACACCACGCTGCCTATCATCCATAGTCGATGGTTGGGGACCTGCTCGCCGGTAGGTAAAATCCAACCATCCTGCTCTTTCTTCAAAGCCAGTTTGATCTAATTGCCTATGCGAGCCGCGCCTCTTCAGATTGGCGGTAGAGAATATCGCTCAACACTACGTTGGCACCTACCGCCGTCACTTTGCTCAGAGATGGAGCAAGATCAATTAGTGTTCCACTCAATTATATTGAGCCAAAAACACATCATACTGCACATTCACTGGCAGGTCCGGGAAGTGCTAACACTTCTAGTCAGTGGTCACACGCGTTGCAGTAGTCTTTAGGCTGGGCAACAAGCAGGGCTTGATCGTCTCGATCGACGGTGACTGCACGACGCCCACCGAGGGTCAGTGTGACAATCGCTAGCATTCCGGAACCACAGCTAGAATCCAGCACAGTTTTGCCTTCCAACGGGCGGATTGCAGGCAAGCCACTCCAAACGCATCGCGGTGGTAGCGTAAGCGAATCAACTACCCAGGATATTCACAAGCTCAGATGTTTCTCAAGAAAGTGAATATCGGTACCACCTGCCATAAAAGCCGAAAGCTGAAGGATTTCCTGGTGTAAAACAATATTTGTTTTAATGCCATCAATGATCATCTCGTTCAATGCGGTCCGCATTCTCGCAATCGCTGATTTGCGGTTAGCACCGAGGGCAATAACCTTGGCAATCATGGAGTCATAAAAAGGCGGCACCGTGTAACCGCTATATAAATGGCTATCAACCCGGATCCCAGGCCCGCCGGGCGGGTGCCACAAATCGATGTGGCCGGCGGATGGGGCAAAATTCCTCGGGTCTTCGGCGTTGATTCGGCACTCGATCGCATGGCCCCGCGGCGATAGATCATCCTGCGAGAAGCTAAGTTTTTCACCTGCAGCGATTTGCAATTGTTCTATAACCATATCGACGCCGGTAATCATCTCAGTAACCGTGTGCTCTACCTGTAGCCGGGTATTCACTTCTATGAAATAGAAATGGCCGTCTTGGTAAAGAAACTCAAAAGTTCCTGCGCTGGCGTAACCAACTTCTCGACACGCTTCGACACAGTGCTGGCCCATTTCTTCCCGTTGTTCGGCCGTAATTCCGGGCGCCGGAGCTTCCTCGATGATCTTCTGATGCCGACGTTGCATCGAGCACTCGCGGTCATAAAGGTGAACCGCGTTACCGAAATTATCCGCAAGAACCTGAAATTCGATGTGCCGCGGCCGCTCAAGAAATTTCTCCATGTAAACCTTGTCGTTGCCAAAGGCAGCCTGTGCCTCCGCTTGAGTGACCGTAATCGCGTTAAGTAGTGAGGCTTCGGTATGCACCGCGCGCATACCTCGACCACCCCCTCCACCAGTGGCTTTGATAATTACCGGATAGCCAATATCCTGAGCGATTCGGATGTTTTCGTCGGGATCATCCTCGAGAGGGCCATCGGAACTGGGCACGGTTGAGACGCCCGCTTTCTTCATTATTCGAATTGCGGAAACTTTGTCCCCGAGTAAACGGATCACTTCGGGCGGAGGCCCAACGAAGGTGAATCCACTGGATGCAACTTGCTCCGCAAAATCCGCGTTCTCGGCCAAAAACCCATAACCGGGATGAATTGCAATCGCGTCCGTTACCTCTGCGGCGCTGATAATCGCTGGCACGTTCAGATAGCTGTCTATTGACGACGGCGGGCCAATACAAACTGTTTCGTCGGCCAACAGCACATGCTTCTGATTGGCGTCCGCCGTTGAATGGACGGCAACCGTTTTTATTCCTAGCTCCTTGCATGCCCGTTCGATACGAAGGGCAATTTCGGCCCGGTTGGCAATGACAACTTTATCCAACATCGTTCATTTGTTGTGTCATTCGGCTAAGCGCGCCGTGTTGGTGCTCCGGAGCCGGCAGTCAGCCGATCAACCGATAACAAAAAGCAGTTGACCGTATTCGACCGCCTCACCGTTTTCTACTTCGATCGACAAAATTCGGCCCGCGACGTCCGCTTCTATTTGATTCATCATTTTCATCGCTTCGATGATGCAGAGAGCGTCGCCTTCCCCAATTTGATCACCGACACTGACGAAGGGGTCGGCTGTAGAACTCGAGCCCCGGTAAAAAGTGCCGACCATCGGCGCGAGGACTTGATACCCTTTTTTGTCAGACTTTTCAGGCCTTTCGACTGGAATATCTGGAACCGGTTGCTTTGGTGCTTCCGATGCGGCGGGCGTCATCGCCGCCGAAGTTGGGTATCGGCTGATGCGGACCGCTTCTTCACCTTCGGTAATTTCGATTTCTGCGATTCCTGACTCTTCCAGCAGCTCAATCAGTTTCTTTACTTTGCGAATGTCCATGGCTGGTTTTTTGCCAAGTGCTAGGCAGGTTTATTTTGCAGGTATCGGTGAGCTGCGTGTAACGCTAGCTCATAGCCTTGTGGCCCCAGCCCAGCGATGGTGCCCACGGCAATGTCTGAGTAATACGATTGTTTGCGAAAATCCTCACGGGCATAGATGTTGCTGATATGTATCTCGATGAACGGAATGCTCACCGCCAGCAACGCGTCGCGCAAGGCAAGGCTGGTGTGGGTAAATGCTCCGGGGTTCACCAGGATGAATTCGACGTGGCCCGCAGCGTTCTGAACGCGATCGACCAGTTCGGCCTCAGCGTTGCTCTGGTAAGCCTCAAGGCTATGGCCAAGCTGATCCGCTGCTGCCGCCACGGATTTTTCGACGTCGGCCAGCGTCGTGGACCCGTAGATATCCGGCTCCCGCGTGCCTAGAAGATTTAAGTTTGGGCCGTTCAAAAGCAGTATTGTCGCCATCCAATTGCCATTTTCACCGACGATCGCGGCAAGTTAAAGGAAAATAGCCGCAAAATAAAGGCGTATGCTCGCCTCAATATAAGCCTGCCTGCCCGATTCCCTGCACCCTAAAGTGCTTTCAGCCGTTGCTGCGCAGCGGTTACGCTGATCTCACCCGCCTTGAATTCCTCTGTGACGACAATGATTAGTTTCAGGTCATCGGCGTGCAGTTCTCCCAGTTGAATTTTCAGAATTTGCCCATCTCCGCCCGTTAGTACGGAGAACGGGAGGCCGAGAACATCAAGACCGAACTCCTCCGTAAGTTCGATGGCATCCTCCTGTCCCACGAGGATCGGATAGGTGACACCTGTCTCCGTCGTGAAGGCATTGACATCGGGCACACGATCTATCGCTATGCCTATAACCTGGAGGCCGGTGCTGCCCGATTCTTCATGCAGTTTTTGCAGCAGCGGCATCTCACGTCGGCAGGGCGCGCACCAGGTTGCCCAGAAATTAAGCAGCAGGGGTTGGCCAGACCAGTCCGAAATTGGACGTGGAGTGCCATTCAGGTCCGAAAGCACGAAATCCGGTAGCACCGCCGCGGCGGTTGCCAGATCGGGTTGCGGGATTGTTTTACCGGTATCACCGATGGATAGACTCAAGTTCCTGCCGAAGTACAGGCCAGCAGTAAGGCAGGCAACCACGAGTAGTGTCCAGCGGACAATTTGGATTTTGCGCTGCATAGCCGCGCTAATTCATTATAGGTTGCAAATGCACTAAGAATTCCTCGGCTGGCAAATAGCCGATTACGCGCCCGGCTCGAACTTCGTTACCTCGACGGTCGAAAAAAACAATTGTGGGCGGGCCAAATATTCCTAGACGTCTCATCAGAGCCTGATCAATCTGATCGTTAGCGGTCACGTCGGCCTGCAGCAGCACGGTCGCAAATAGCGCTGCCTGCACAGCCGGATCCGAAAAGGTTAAGTGCTCCATTTCTTTGCACGACACACACCAGTCCGCATAGAAATCCAGCATAACTGTTCGTTCTAATCCGGCCGCCAGCTTAAGCTCGCTGTCCAGGTCAGTAACCGACTTTATGCGCTTGAATTCCAGTTCGGCAGAGGGTACCGACATACCGCTGATTCGTTGCAGCGGCTGCAGAGGATTCTGTGCACCGGTCAACGCACCGACAAGCAAAGTTGCGCTGTAAAAAACGGCCAGCAAACCAAATGCTTTGCCGAGCTTGCGCGATGGCCCGGACTTCTCGGTCAAAGGCTGAAAGGCCCCCAGGAAAAACCCCAGCATGAATACCAGGAGCGCCCAAAGGCCCATCGTAATTTCGCCTGGCAGAATCCGGTCCAACATCCACACGGCCAAACCGAGCAGTAGAAACCCGAATGCGGCTTTGATCGCGTCCATCCAGGGACCGGCCTTGGGTAACAGCTTGCCGGCCGACGTACCAACGATGATTAGCGGCAAGCCCATACCCAGGCTGAGTGCAAATAAAGCCAGCCCACCCCTCAAGGTGTCGCCGGTTTCGGCGACCACCGCCAGCGCCGCTACTAGTGGTGGCGCAACACAAGCAGTGACGACAAGCGCGGATAGCGCGCCCATGAATATTGTGCCGACAAAAGTACCGGCTTTTTGCCGATTACTGATGGCGGTCAGACGCGTCTGCCAGGCAGTGGGTATCTGCAGTTCGTACAGCCCAAACATGGCCAGCGCAAGCGCAACGAATAAAACGGCAACGCTGGCAATTATCCAGGGCTCTTGAAATACGGCCTGGACTTGCTGTCCGGCTGTCGCGAATAAAGCGCCGGCAACGGTATAGGTGATGGACATTCCGAGCACGTAGGTCAAAGAGAGTAAGAACGCTCGGCGCGTCGTGACCGCTTCACCCTGAGCGGCGATGATGCCGGATAGGATGGGAACCATGGGCAGTACGCAGGGCGTGAAGGCCAATAACAAGCCGAACCCCATGAAAACAGCCAATACGGTAAACAGGTTGCCATGGGCTATCATTGCGAACAGGCGGTCTTGCTCGGACTCCGATGGTGCTATCGACCGAGGCCGATCGGCTGCCGTTGCTCTTGGTAAATCTACGGACATCAGTCTGACCTGCGGCGGATAGCAAATACTGTTTTTTTTGCAGCCCCGGTATCCAATCTGAAGGTCAATTGCTCTGGGTTCTGGCGTGGCCCGCGACAGCGGCACCTCTACAACCGCCTCACGATAAAAAACTTGGGTATTGCCGAAGTATTCGTCCGATTCGAACGTTCCGGGCGGCAGCAGCAATGCGCCGGTCTGCACACTATCTGCCTCGGTGGCAATCGAAATACTGTCCCGGTAGATGTAGTAGCCTTCGGCGATTATCCAGCTGACCTGCAGGTTAAACGGGTCGATCACACCGATGAACGGCTGGAACGCCTGATCGGGCGAAAGGAGTTGGGCATCTCCGGGAGATGACGCACTCAGGAGTTCGCGTAAGCCGCCGGTATCTTGTAGCAAAGGGCTCGAGCGTTCCGATGACCCTAAGCGGATTACCGTGGTCCACTTCTGTGGCGGGTAGCACAAACCAAAATCCGCACAGCCTTGCAGCTGCAACTCGAGTTCCAGTTCGTTTGGCGCATCCGCGCTGTGCTGGAATGGAACTCTGACTACCGCCTCGTAACGGTAGATTTCCATTTCCCCAAAGAATTCATCCGAGTGGGGCTCGCCTTGTGGAAACATGACCTCACCGAGTTCGATGCTCGGTGTCAAGCTACTGACGCCCATGCGGTCCCGATAGATATAATGCTCCGGTTCAATAATCCAGCGGACCAGCACCTCGTCACCCCGGATTTCCGTCTGGTAGCGAAAAGCCTCTTCAGGCCTCAACACGTCTTGCGCTAATGTGCTCGAAGCGAATGCGGCCAAGAGCCATCCTGTGCCTATCATGAGTCGTAATGCATTTAAGGAACGTTGAAACATTAGCGTATCGATTTAGTTAGCCAGTCCAGATATGGAGCAGAGCCCTGGTTAACAGGGACACCGATGATTTCGGGAAGTTCATAGGGGTGAAGACCCAAAACTGTGCTCTCAACCTCGCTAAACGCAGCGGCTGTGGTCTTGATGAGAAGCAGTATTTCTTGATCCTCCTGAATTCTGCCTTCCCAGCGGTATAGGGACTCTACCCCCTGGATGCGGTTGACGCAGGCGGCCAGCTCCGCTTCGAGTAAAGCCGTGGCGATTGCGTCGGCCGCCGCCCTGTCAGGGCAGGTACACAGTACTATCAAAGGTGTGTTGGTCATTCCAGCGCCATAGTTCCAAGCGGGGGCAAGAATACCCCGGTGGGTATTCCGTTGTCATTGAATTGCTTCCCGCCTCTTGAAATCTAGAAATTCGCCGCTATTATTAGCACTCTCGTTAGGCGAGTGCTAATAAAAACTTCAGGTAAGTGGTTGATTTCGGGCACTACCTGGCCAATTCAGGAGATTTATATATGAAAATTCGCCCGCTTCATGATCGCGTCCTGGTCCGGCGCATGGAGGAAGAGCGTACTTCCCCGGGCGGCATCGTAATTCCCGACAGTGCGACGGAAAAGCCCATCAAGGGCGAAGTTATCGCGGTGGGTAAGGGCAAGGTGCTGGAAAATGGAAAAATCCTCGCGTTAGACCTTAAAGCTGGGGACAAGGTTCTGTTCGGTAAATACAGCGGAACGGAAGTCAAGGTAGACAATGAAGAGTTGCTGGTCATGAAGGAAGACGATGTCATGGCCATCATTGAAGATTGATCACTGAATATTTCAAAATCGATCCAGACATGCTCTGGAATTTTTTATTTTTAGAAGAGGAAAAGAATAATGGCCGCTAAGGATGTTAAGTTTAGCGATGACGCACGCCAGCACATGTTTTCGGGAGTTACCACTCTAGCGAATGCAGTGAGGATTACCCTTGGTCCGAAGGGGCGCAATGTGATTCTCGACAAGAGTTTTGGCGCTCCCACTGTGACGAAGGACGGCGTGTCGGTTGCGAAGGAAATCGAATTAGAAAACAAATTCGAGAATATGGGTGCGCAAATGCTCAAGGAAGTTGCCTCCCATACATCGGACGTTGCCGGTGACGGTACGACGACTGCCACAGTTCTAGCTCATTCCATCCTTCAAGTCGGGCTGAAATCAGTTGCTGCGGGGATGAACCCAATGGACCTGAAACGCGGTATCGACAAAGCGACGGCCCAGGTCGTTGATGAGTTGGAAAAGATTTCCAAGCCCTGTGAAGATGACAAGGCGATTGCCCAGGTTGGCACAATCTCGGCCAATTCAGATGAACTGGTTGGCGAGATTATTGCTGATGCCATGGGTAAGGTTGGCAAGGAAGGTGTGATCACGGTTGAGGAAGGCTCGGGGCTGGAAAACGAGCTTGAGGTTGTCGAAGGTATGCAGTTTGATCGCGGGTACCTGTCGCCGTATTTCATCAGCGATGCGCAAAGTCAAAGCACCGAGCTGGAGAAACCATATGTACTTCTTTTTGACAAGAAGATTTCCAATATTCGAGATCTGCTGCCATTGCTCGAAAGCGTAGCCAAATCTGGCCGGCCACTGCTTCTGATTGCAGAGGACGTTGAAGGGGAAGCTCTGGCTACGCTAGTGGTCAACAACATCCGCGGTATCGTCAAGGTCGGAGCCGTAAAGGCGCCCGGCTTCGGTGATCGTCGCAAAGCGATGTTGCAGGATATCGCAATCCTGACCGGAGGCCAGGTGATCTCGGAAGAAGTTGGCTTGAGTCTTGAAAAGGCAACCCTGGAGGATCTGGGTGAGGCTAAGAAGATCCAGATTACTAAGGAGAATACGACCATCATCGATGGTGCCGGTAGCGCCGACGACATTAAAGGTCGCGTAGCACAGATCAACGCAGAGATCGAGGAATCAACGTCTGATTACGATCAAGAAAAGTTGCAAGAGCGAGTTGCCAAGTTGTCTGGTGGTGTTGCGGTAATCAAGGTTGGCGCAGCTACCGAAATCGAGATGAAAGAGAAGAAAGCCCGTGTTGAAGACGCTCTTCACGCAACGCGCGCCGCGGTCGAAGAGGGGGTTGTGCCTGGTGGTGGCGTCGCTTTTATTCGCGCCCATGGTTCGCTGTCGAAAGTCAAAGGAGCCAATGACGATCAGGACGTTGGTATCAACATTCTGCGCCGCGCTCTGGAAGAGCCTTTGCGGCAGATCGTTGACAACGCTGGAGGCGATCCGTCGGTGGTGCTGAATAAAGTTAGCGATGGCAAAGGCAATTTTGGCTACAATGCCGCAACTTCCGAGTACGGTGATATGGTTGCAATGGGCATCATCGATCCGACCAAGGTCACGCGTTTTGCTCTGCAAAATGCTGCATCGGTTGCTGGTTTGCTCCTAACAACCGAGGCGATGGTTACGGACCTACCAAAGGATGACGCACCCGCGGCACCGATGCCGGATATGGGCGGAATGGGTATGTAAGCTGTCCCATAATCCCTTACCAGCCCCGCCTTTTGGCGGGGCTTTTTTTTGGCCCAACTAAAGCCGCATCGCTTGGCCCTGGCTGACAAATCTGGATTGGCGGCCAGCGAATAACACAAGCATTCTAGCCATAATCGTTAGTTCTATCTGGCAGAAATGCGTGGGTTAGCAAGTCACGGGGCATAACTCGACAAGTCGGTTGATATAATGCTAATCGTCATAGTTTCTGTTGCAAAAGGAGCCCAGAGGTGCAAGCAAAGTCGGTAGATAACAAAAAGCAGCTGACTCAGCCAAACGCTGAGAATCATTACAAAGTCTGGAGCAAAGACGTGCCTCTTTCTTGCCCCATGCCAGGGATGTATCTGTGGAATTCACACCCGAAGGTCTACCTACCGATCGAGGATAGCGGTCACGCCAAGTGTCCCTACTGTGGTGCCAGCTACACTCTGATTGATGGCGCTTCCCGTGACTAGTCGCAGTTGTTTCAAAGCTGATACCAGATCAATTTGCTGCTGAAACAACGACTGAGAGTTAAAGTAATTTATGTCTTAGTCTTTTGATCGAGTCACATATAACACAGGCAATCAGATGATCATCGTAAGCGGCGGTGCAGGATTTATTGGCAGCAACCTCATCAAGGGACTAAACAGGATTGGTGAGAGGGACATCATCGTTATCGATGATCTCACCGACGGACACAAATTTGTAAATCTAGCGGATTGTGAAATAGCAGATTACATTGATCTTGAAGATTTTTTGACGACTATTCAGTCAGGGACGGATACTTTC
>JAYZJE010000220.1:0-2919 GCA_036164895.1 Pseudomonadota bacterium | reverse complement strand
AAACAGCCTATGAGGCAATGTGGCATGGGATCCAACAGGTTCGGCCAGGCGGCCACCTTGGGGATGTTGGCCATGCGATTCAATCCATTGTGGAATCCAATCGCTGTTCAGTCGTGCGCGAGTATTGCGGCCACGGCATAGGCCATTTATTCCACGATGACCCCCAGGTCCTGCACTACGGCCAAGCAGGGACCGGCCTTGAACTAAAAGAAGGGATGACCTTCACGATTGAGCCCATGGTAAATGCCGGCAAGCGCGACGTCAGACTGCTGCCGGATGGCTGGACGGTCGTAACCAAGGATCACTCGTTGTCGGCCCAATGGGAACATACCTTGCTAGTTACCGCCGAAGGTTTCGAGGTTCTAACGCTCGGAGAGCAGGATCGGTGATGCGGGCACCTGCCAGCAACTTAGATCACCCCGACCCAAATCTGTTTGACACTGCCGACACGGCAGCCTTGGCCCGGCAAACGCTGAATGTCCGTGGCTTGGGTATAGGCTGGGATCGAATCGAAACCACGCTTGCAGATCCCGCCGCCAGCCTGAATGACTATCGATCCCTATTACGTTCGGCCAACGCTGCCCTGAGCCAGCTGTTTCTTGCCAATGCCTCAGTTGAACAGCTAGTCCGAGACCGCGCTGCTGTAGTCGATCGCGCCATCCTATCGGCCTGGAAACGCTGCGCCGCTCCGCTGCAGACACGCGCATCGCTGGTTGCTGTCGGCGGATACGGGCGCCATGAATTGCACCCTTCATCTGACGTGGACTTGCTCATCATTTTGCCGGACAGCAAGCGGCTCCACCACCAATCGGTCGCTAGATTTTTAGCGTTTCTATGGGATATCGGGCTGGAGGTGGGGCACAGCGCTAGAACAGTCGCTGAATGCCGCGACGAAAGCAGACACGATATAACCGTCGCAACGACGTTGATGGAGTCACGACTACTGGCAGGGCCGGAGGAACTCTTCAGCCGAATGCAGAACGCGGTCGGACCGACAGAACTCTGGTCAGCCAGAACATTCTTTGAGGCCAAGTTAAAAGAGCAGCAAGTCCGGCACCGCAGCTACGATGACACCGCTTATAACCTTGAACCAAACACCAAGGGAAGTCCTGGAGGGTTACGCGACATTCAGGTCATCACCTGGGTCGCAATGCGGTATTTCGGAACGGGCAAGCTCGAGGACCTCGTTGAACACGAATTTCTGACCCCATCACAGCTCGCTATTTTGCGTGACGGACGTGAATTTCTGTGGCGTATTCGCTTTGCGCTGCACATGGTGACGGGACGCCGAGAAGATCGCTTACTGTTTGACCATCAGGTAAAAATCGCCAGTTTATTCGGCTATGAAGATGCCTCTTACACCCTAGCGGTGGAACAATTCATGCAGCGATATTACCGGACGGTCATGGAACTAAGCCGCGTCAACGAAATGTTGCTGCAACTGTTCCAGGAAGCCATCCTGATGAATCCTAGCGCCCCGCCGGTGCCGCTCACTGATAACTTCCAGGTAAGAAACGGATTTCTCCAGGTCACGAGCGACGATATATTCCAATCGAATCCATCCGCTTTGCTTGAGATCTTTTTACTCCTACAACAACATCCTGAACTCAAGGGCGTCAGCGCCTACACGATTGATTTAATCAGGCGAAACCTACGCCGGATAGACGACGAGTTCAGGCAAAGCCCTAAGAACCATCGCCTGTTTCTGCAGATACTGCACGCTCCAGAGGGTGTCACGCATGAACTGCGGCGCATGAACCTCTACGGAGTGCTCGGCCAGTACGTACCAAGCTTCGGGCGCATCGTCGGGCGCATGCAGTATGACCTGTTTCATGCATACACCGTCGATGAACATACGCTATTTGTCGTAAGCAATCTGCGGCGCTTTGCACTGGAACGGTTTAATCATGAATTCCCACGTTGCAGCGAAATCATGAGAGGCGTACCCAAGCCCGAGATCGCATATCTGGCTGGTCTTTTCCATGATATAGCCAAGGGTCGGGGCGGCGACCATTCAGAATTGGGGGCCGTCGATGCCAAAGCATACTGCTTAGAGCACGGAATGAGTCGGTACGAAGCACGGTTGGTTGCTTGGCTCGTTCAGCACCACCTGGCTCTGTCACTGTCGGCTCAAAAAAAGGACATCAATGATCCCGCCGTCATCTCAAAATTTGCGGCGCTAGTTGGGGATGAAACACATCTCGACTACCTTTACTTGTTAACCGTGGCCGATGTTCGTGCGACTAGCCCAAAACTCTGGAATTCATGGAAGGCACAGTTGTTTGAAGAACTGTATGAAATGACTAAACGTGCACTGCGCCGGGGACTCGAGAATCCTATCGACAAGGACGAATTGCTGTCAGAAAAAAAGCAGGCCGCAAAAGAACTGCTGAAATCAGGCAGTTTAAGTGACGCGGAAATTGATCGGATTTGGGCTAACTTCGGAGAAGAATATTTTCTCCGCTGCCGGCCCGAAGAAATATCGTGGCATACGGAGCTTCTGGTCAACTTTGATCCTGTTCGTCGACCGTTTCTAGTGGAGGCGCAGAACGATGAATCCTCAGCTGGTACGACGGTATTTCTGTATACGCCGCAGGGCAATTTTACATTCGCAACCGCAACAGCGGTGCTCGATGAATTTGGCCTAACGATCGTGGATGCGCGAGTGATACCGCTTGAGCGTGATTACAGCCTTTCAGTTTACGTAGTCCTCGAACAGAACGGACAAAAAATCCCTGATGCTGCCCGATGTGAGCAACTCCAGCAGCGCCTTCGCCAGGCGATAAATCAAGGCGATAGCCTGGATCCGCGCGTAACCCGGCGCGCACCGCGCCAGGTGCGCTTGTTTTCAACTTCGACGATCGTCACGTTCGTCGAGGATGAGAAGAACAGTCGAACCGTTATGGAACTGGTAGCGGG
>JAYZJE010000219.1:0-3393 GCA_036164895.1 Pseudomonadota bacterium | reverse complement strand
GCTCACCCTCGAGACCTTCGAGACTGAACAAGGGCAGGAACACGACGATGATGATTAGGATGGCGAACGCAACCGGATTTGCGACTTCGCGGGCCGCAATTCGCACGGCCTCAGTTCGCTTAACTTCTTCACCCAAGGCGCGGCGTTCCGACATGACGCGGAATGAATTCTCGACGATAACGACGGCACCATCGACCATCATGCCAACGCCAATCGCCAGCCCAGCCAGCGACATCAAATTTGCCGACAGACCGGTCTCACCCATCAGGATAAACGCGATCAACAGCGCAAACGGCAGCGCGGCGATGACCACCAGCGCGGCACGCAGTTCGCCGAGAAACAGATACAGGACAATAGCAACCAGGATGGACCCTTCGATCAAGGCAGTTACGGCTGTGTCGACGGCTTTCTCTACGAGGTCTGTGCGCTCATAGATCGGATTCAACACGACACCATCTGGCAATGTGTCCTGAACGATTGCGACTTTTTCCTTAACCGAATCGACAACGCTTTTTGCATTTTCACCGATGCGCGACAGAGTCATACCAAGGACCACTTCTTTGCCATCGCGGGTTACGGCCCCGAACCGCAGCGCCGGTCCGGTGGTAATCTGCGCCAGATCGCGCAGGTAAACCGGCGTGCCGCCATCGACCTTGACCACGATGCTGCCAATATCCTGTTCGCCATCTACCAGGCCCAGACCCCGAACCAGGTACTGCTCGGCACCCAGATTGACGTATTGACCACCGACCAGGCGGTTGTTCGTCGCGATGAATGCCATGACGTCGTGAAAACTGACGTCGTACTTAATTAAATTCAGAGGATCGATAATCACCTGGTACTGCTTTTCCTGGCCGCCCCAGGAGATCACGTCATCTACTCCGGGCGCGGTTCTTAAGATCAAACGCACGCTCCAGTCCTGCAGCGTCCGCAAGTCCATGTCGGTAATCGCTTGTTGCAGTGCTTCGTCGGCGCGTTCAAGTGTGTACCAGAAGACTTGGCCGAGGCCGGAAGTGTTAGGCCCCATCTCCGGGGTGCCGTAACCTTCGGGTATCCGGTCGCCGACCTCTTGCAGTCGTTCCATGACCAGCCGGCGCGTGAAATAGATGTCCATGTCCTCGTCAAAAAATACAGCGACATAGGACAGCCCAAACAGGCTGACTGAGCGAATTTCCTTGACCCCAGGCAGTCCGGCGAGGCCCGATTCGATAGGGAAAGTCAGCAACTGTTCGACATCTTCTGCGGCAAGGCCAGGTGATTCGGTGTATATATTGACCTGCACCGGTGTGACGTCGGGAAACGCGTCAATCGGCACAGTGGTCACCGCCCGCCAGCCGAGAAACGCGATGATTCCGAAAGCAATCAAAGTCAGAAACTGGTATTTGAGCGAAAGATCTATAGCGGTTTTGAACATCTGCACCGGTCCCCTAATGCACGTGGCCTTCGCCCATAGACGACTTCAGTAACAAAGATTTCAGCAGGAACACACCGCCGGCCGCGATTGCGTCGTTTTCCGCTAAACCGGTGCGGATTTCAGTCCAGCCACCGGCTACGTCGCCGGTTTCAACGATCACCGGCGAGAATTCATTGCCTTGGTCGAGGCGGAACGCAACGGTCGAACCTTCGAACAGGATGATCGCGTCACTCGGGATTGCCAGTACCGGCTCGCCTCCGCCTCCGGCAACCTCCACCCGCACAAATTGGCCCGGGTGCAACCAGTCATCGTGGTTTTGCACCTGAATACGCACTGCCTGGGTGCGGGTGCTTTCCTGGATTTGATGGTGAATCTGCACGACCTTTCCGGCCCGCCACGTCGTGCCGTCCGGCGAGATCTGCGCGATCGTGCCGATCTCAATGCTTGAAACCAGCTGGGGTACCGCCATGGCTTCGACCCACATCTGCAACTCGTTAATGATTTCAATGATTGGACGGCCCGGTTCAATTAGCTCGCCAACAATAAAGTCGTCGCGAATAACTGTTCCATCCTGCGGCGCGAGTAAATCAAATGCGCCGGTTGCACGCGAGGCATCGTTCTGCCGCAGCAGGCTGGCGGCTTCCTCGGCAGACATACCGTAAGCCAAGACCCGGGCCATGGCTTGCTGGCGCGCCACCTGCGCTTGGCTGTAACGTTGGTCGGACAGCATTGCTTTACCCAGACTTTTGACCCGCTGCCATTCGCGGTCGGTGATGATCAGTTCCCCTTGTGACTCGGCCATAGCAACACTGGACAGTGTTACCAGCGTGCGACCGGTTTCGACGTGATCGCCGAGCCGCACATGCCGCGCGACAACCTGAGCCTGAATGCGCGGCGAGACAATCGCCGAATCGTACGCGTTCGGGATTACCTCGCCGGGTGCGCTTAACCGAATTTCCAGCGATTGGCGGTTGACCGTAATGACTTCAATGCCTGCCTCATTGCGCTGTTCCGAGTCCATGATTAGCCGATTCTCGTCTTCGTGGTCATCGTGTTCAGAGTCCTCGGCGCTTATCGCAGGGGCCAGGCAAATAGAAGTAATCAGCAGACTGGCCAATAGTCGAAAGTGGGGCATAAGGTTCTCCTGAATTACCTGCAGTTTGTTCCCTTGTCTCATAACGGGTCCTCGCTGAGGCTCAGCCAGCGATTTGCGAGCCCGGAGGCCGCGAGGACTTCCAACCAGGACCGCCACAGGTCCAGTCGCAGTTCCATCGCCGTGGAGCGGGCAACTACTGTCTGCCGTGTCTGGACCAGAAATTCGGACGCGCTGATTTCCCCTGCTGCATACAGCACCTCCAGCACTTCAGCCTGCCGGCCGATGCTGCCCACGCCGGTTTGTTCCCATTCGAGCCATGCGCCAGCAAACAGGTTGTAACTCTCAAGCGCAGCTGCAAGGCGTGCTTCTGCAATCCTTATAGAATTTTGCAGCGTGTTTTCAGCCGCGGAATCCTCGGCGATCGCGGCGGCCAATTCCCGATCAAAGTTGTTGCGGACAAAGAGCGGAATTGAAAAACGAAAGCCCACCAGGCTTTCGTCATTATCTTCGCCTCCCCTGATTGCAATGGTCGGGTCGGGTCGCCGGTCTTTTCGGGCCACTGCAACTTGTGCGCTGGCTGTGTCCGTCATAGCTTTTTGCGCCCTGATATCGGGGAGCTGCTGCACGAACTGCTGCAACTGATCGGCGCTGATAGAAAGCTGTGGTAAATGCTCTCCCAAATCGGGCCATTCGACAACCGCGGTGTCAACCCCGAAGGCACGGACGTTCTGCACGCCTATCGCCTGTCGTCCTGCTGCACTGGCCTGTTCAAGCTTCGCTTGGGCAGCAGCCTGGATCGCAAGATCGAGTTCCATCCGATTGATATCGCCGATCTGCGCGCGGCGTTCGGCTTGCGATCTAAAGTTGCTCATGATGTCGGAGC
>JAYZJE010000218.1:0-3459 GCA_036164895.1 Pseudomonadota bacterium | reverse complement strand
GCGACTGCGTGCCGGTCCGTTACTCGTTGTCAAGCCGCTCCTCGATGGCCGCCTGGATCCATTTAACGTAGTTCGGGTGCTCCGACAAACCTTTAGCCGCAAACCTATAGTCGAGACCCCTTAGGTCCTGGCGCACGTGGGCCTGGAAGCCGTGACTCGCCGTGGAACAGACCACAACGATGGCTTCCTTGTCTGTGCGCTGTGCGCTAGTGATCCAGCGACGCAGCTTTTTGACGTTGGAAGCACGTATCGGCGGATAGGCATCATCCTGAAGATTAATGATCTTGACATCGTGATAGTCGGTCTCTGCTTTGAAGCGATCCACATGCATTTGCGTAATTGCAAGATCAAGCTCATTGTCCTCGAGATCTTCGGGGCCGTGGGCAACGATCATGACGACCTCGTTTTCCGGGTTGTCACTGGCCTCGGCCGCGTAATCCAGCAGGATCTCCGTGATCAACGGATGGTCATCGAAATGCGCTGCCATGATGAGCCGGGCATTGGTGCTTACCTGTGGCACATCGAGATACGAATACTTTTCTTGCATCTCGAAGATATACCGCCATTGTCGCGTCAGGGTGTTGTGTTCGGTGACCGCGGTGGGCACCAGAATAATGGTCGTTGCGCCGCGGGCCATCAGATCGTCGACCGAAGACTGCAGTTGTGAGGACATCATCATGGCCATTCCGAAAGCCACTGCGGTTGGCCAGCGCTCGGCCACCGGCGCCAAGGCATCGGTGAACATGCGATCGCTGTTTTCCCCGACTCCGTGTGACAGAATCAACACACCAATGTCACCGGTCATCGACCTATCACTGACATACCACTCGTAATTCGGCCCCATCAGCGCTATGTTCATGCGTGCCTCAACATCCGTTAGTGCCCGGTACAAGGCAATCTTTTCGCGTAGCCGCGTCAACGTCTCATCGTCAACTTCATGTTGAGCATGGTCAGAATCGAGCCTGCGACCGTCGACATCCATGTCCGGAATCCCAGCCTGACGCTGGTGATGCTGATGTTCAGCTCCGGTCTCCTCTGTGATAGCGGGCAAACCGGCGCCAGCAAGAACGATTGAGGCGATTGCTACTGCCACCGACGTTTTTATGATGCGGTTCATTGCAGCTTCTCCTGGTTTGCAACGCGTGCGTATCAGCCTCGGGTTAATCCTGATCGAGCAGTTTTCGGACCGCGTCACGCAGCTTAGGTTTGACCGCGGCTGCATTACCGTTCTGCATGGCATGCAGCGAAGCAGATTGCACCAACCCGCTGATCAAATCGGCAAATAAAGCAACACCAAATTTCTTCCCCGGCATCAGGCGAGTTAGCACAGCTTGCATGATGGAATTGGGGGCCTGATGCAGGCGCAGAATCTCGTGGCGCAATGCCGGTGACTCGCTGCGAATTTCGCTGATCATCTCTATCGTCGCATGGGCCGGGCTCGTCGCAATATCGATTTGTAGGTCGAGCCAGGTTTCAAGCTGTTCCAGCGGATCATCCGTCTCTTCGGCCAGCTTTTGCATCTGCTCAAGAAATGGCTCCATATCACGCCAGACACAGGCCAACAAAATATGATCCTTATTAGGAAAATAGCGATACAACGAATTGCGCGCGAGCCCGATCGCGGAACCGATATCGCCAATATCGGTGTGGTGGTAACCGTTGTTGCGAAACAAAACGTTTGCTGCATCCAGAATTTTTTCAGACTGGATACGCACATGCTCTTTAATATTAGCGGCGGCTATTCGTGGCATGGCAGTGTCAATTAAGGTCCGTCAGCGCGAGACCGATAGTTTTCCATCGACGATATCCAGTACGTCGGTTGCCGATTTCAGCATCGAATGATCGTGAGTAACCATCAGCGTCGCCACCATGTGCTCGCGGCATTCTGTAGCTAAAAGCTCCACAATCTGCTGACCGCGAACTTGATCGAGCATCGACGTCGGCTCATCGACCAGCAGCACATCCGGGCTAGTCATCAACGCTCGTGCAATGCCGACGCGTTGCTGCTCGCCGCCGGACAGTTGGTCCGGTCGGCGATTCGCGAGGTGGGCAATACCCACTTCATCAAGCAAAGACAGCGCGCGCTGTCGGTCTACCTTGCGCGGTCGCCGCCCGTGCAGATGCACCAGCAGCAACAGCTGATCTATCGCGGTAAGTGCAGGCACCAGGTTCGACTGTTGAAACACGAAACCGATTCGGTCCCTCCGAATTCGGGCACGTGCCGCCGGCGTCAGGTCTGAAATTACCGCACCATCGATCGATACACTGCCACCGGTTGGTGTCCGCAGGCCACCGCAGACCGCTAGCAGGCTGGATTTACCGGCGCCCGACGGCCCAACGACAGCGGTCAGCGAACCAGACTTTAGGTTTAACGACACGTCGTCCAGCACGGTGACGCGTTGATTACCATCGCCAAGAATCAGCAGCACATGCTCAACGGTCAAACTCATCGTTCACGCCCCAGTGCGATGATCGGATCGATTTTCATAATCAAACGCAGCGATAGCGCGCTGCCAAACAAGCCCGCAATGACCAACATCACAGCGGATGCTATGACCGTCTCGGGGACCAGCAAGTACGGAAAGCCACCCGCCTCTAATAAACGACCGATCTGGATTGAGGACAGCGTGCCAATCACGGTCGCGCCAATCATCAGTAACAGCACCTGTCCGAGCGAATCCCTTAACAAGTAGCCGTTTGATGCGCCAAGTGCCTTAACCAACCCGATCTCCTTGGTTCGTTGTATCGTCCATACAGAAAAAAACGCGCCCATGACGACCGCAGAAATGACAAACAAAAACACCTGAATCATCTGAACGGTACGCACTTCCTCGACATAGCCGGTGGAGGCCTCGTAAGCAGTGGTTTTGTCGATTGTTATCGTGCCCAGGTCTTCGTCGGTGGTTTGCAGATCCTCGGGACGCGTGGCTGGCTGGATTTGCAGCGCAATCACGCTAGCGTAGTCAAACAGAATCGATGGCAGCCTCTCACCTGGCGGGGCCCCACCCGGCGGACCGTAAGTCGCCTCTTGCCACTTAGGCAACAACGTGTAGACAACCGGGACATGGCCAATATAGTGCTCATCGGTCACGCCAATAACCTCCAGTTCGGTCAATACACGATCAAGTATGAAAGTGTCCCCAATATCGATGCCTTTTTCGACCAGCTTGCTGGCAATCACCACGCCATTTTCGAGCCGCCCAAGTTGTTCACCCCTACTTACTGCCGGTTCGAGAAAAGAGCCTGGCTCAATACCCCAGAGCACGACGTCGTTAAGCGGCAGATTATCTTTCGTTCGGGCATTAAACATCGCATGGCCGAGTGGCCGCGTATCGATAACCCCGGGATGTTCCCGCCAGCCTTGCCACATCTCGCGATCGACCATGCTGTTACGGTAATTCGGTTTTTCGTTGTATTCGAAGGCGATGTGCGAAACATCCAGCGCCATCAATGCAGATA
>JAYZJE010000217.1:0-2824 GCA_036164895.1 Pseudomonadota bacterium | reverse complement strand
CAAAAGTGACAGCTTGCGCAACGGCAGGGTGATCGAGCAATACCTCGTCCACCTCACGCGGCGAAATTTTCTCGCCACCACGGTTGATAATCTCCTTCAGTCGACCGGTTAGTCGCAAGTACCCATCTTCGTCGATGATGCCCTGGTCACCGGTACGAAACCAGCCATTGGAAAACGCCTCAGAATTAGCTTCAGCATTGTTCTGATAACCCTTCGTCACATTGTCACCGCAAATGACAACTTCGCCAATGCTGCCGGCGGGTAATAGATTCGCATCTTCGTCCATGATTGCGACTTCCGGCCCAGCCGCTACGCCGACAAAACCGGGCTTGCGTTCCCGGGGAGGCAGAGGATTGCTGGTCATCTGGTGTGCAGCCTCCGTCATGCCGTAGGCTTCGACAACCGGCACCGAAAAAGTTCTCTCCAGGTCGGCCATGACCCGCGGTGGCAGAGACGCCGACGATGACCGAATCAAGCGGAGTTGGGCAGAGTCAACAATATCCTGGTTGCGTCCGGCGCGTGACAATATAGCGTGATGCATTGTGGGAACGCCGGAATACCAAGTTGGATTGACTTCTTTCATCCATGCAAAAAACTTTAAGGCATTGAAGCCGGGCGCGCAACCGATGCTCGCACCGGCATTTAGCGAACTCAGCACCACCGCAACCAGGCCGTGAATGTGAAACAACGGCATGATATTCAAGCAGCAGTCAGCGGGACTCAGTGTCAGGCTATTAGAAATGTTTTCAGCCGATGCGCAAACATTCTGGTGGCTCAGCGGCACAATTTTGGGCCGAGCCGTCGTCCCCGATGTGTGCAGGACTAACGCTATATCATTGCGCTCGGCAAAACCATCGTCGCTGGCCTCTGCTAAACTACCGTTGAGTTCGAATAAGCCTGCTGGTTCATCGGAATCAAAACTCAGGTGTGCCAACTTAATCCCCTGGCGCTCTGCCACTTTTAGCGCCGGCGTCTCTATGCCCTGCTGAACAACCAGCAATTGAGGCTGTAGATCGCTAAGATAAAACTCGAACTCGTCTTCGCTATAGCTCGGATTCAGTGGGGCAGTGCTCGCGCTGGCGGCGATGCTGATAAAAGCGCTGGCCATCTCCGGACCATTGGGCAAGACAATCACTACCAGATCATTACGCCCGACCCCCAGCGCATGCAGTGCACCGGCTGTTTTTTCGACCTGGCCACGCAGCCGAGCATAGGACAGCGGCTTGCGCCCCGGTGAAGAGAGCGCCGGAGCAAAATCTGATCCGTGATTTAGCAGCTCAATAATCGTCGGTGCGTACGACATGATGCCTTATGGCCCCCGCTGTTAATGGCATTGTGCTTGAAGGCAGGTGTCAGCTTGATCATAACTGATTCGCCGCCTGCGACGACTTTCGAGCCGATCATCATCATTAATACGCGATCGATGTTTTCTCACAAGCAACGGATTATTTTCCTAGCCTAGCACCAAGGCGACAACACTATCATCATCGGCTCCACAACCAGTGGCTGCATGAGGGTTACCGTTAACGATGCTTTCGAGCCATCGTACCGGGCGATTGCGTTGGCGATGCAGACGAAGGACACGGCATACAAAAGTGGGTAATCAGAGTTACCCGAGTCGCCGAATGGCAGAATTCCTAAAGCGGAAGTTCGTCGGAAACGCCGCCGATTGGAGGGGACAAAGGACAATACATATTTAGACCGGCTACAATGTTCCACATCAGGAGGGAGTTGCCCCCCAAGTTAAAAAATTTATAAGCGAGGCCAGCCTTTCGATTGTGACCAGAGTGGAAAGATTTGGTCGCGGGCAACAACTGCCGTTTCACCTTCCCGTTTGGCTGTATGGTCAACGATTCCACGCTGGCGATGTTAGGTCGCAGCCGGAGTTGATGAAGCTTTTCACACTCTCATCGCCAGTGTGACTAGCAATGCGGCAATAGAGCAACTCAAAGGTTCGGCATAAAACCATCGGATAAAGGTTAAGCATGGAGTTCGCTACATTACTTGCCCATTTACGGAAATCAGGCGTCAAGCTTTGGGCTGAAGGCGAGACGCTTCGCTACAGCGGCGCAAAGCATGTTCTAACTCCGCAGCTAATCAAGCAAATGAAGCTCAGCAAGGCCGAGTTACTGGCTCACTTGCGCACGACCGGTTCGCATGAAAGTATTCCGCGGGTGCTTGGCGAACGAGAACTGCCCCTTTCGCCGGAGCAGAAGTCACCGTGGTTCCTAGACCAGATGCTTGGCGGCAATCCTTGTGATCATCTTGCGCGTGCCTATCGCCTGCACGGCCCGCTCAACGTTGTGGCTCTGGAGCGCGGCATTAACGCGATCATCGAACGGCACGATATCTTAAGAACCGTTTTTAACACTGTGAACGGCCAGGCATACCAGCAAATTCTCGAACATCAGGAGCTGCGAATCGGTCAAAGCGACCTGCGTGACGTCGGCCCGGATACGCGCGAGACCACCGCACAAAATATCTGCACGCAAGAGACGGCGCGTGCCTTCGATCTCCGACGTTGGCCTCTGATTTGGTGTCGCGTGTTGCGGCTTGCGGACGACGAATGGGTTTTGGTGTTGGTAATGCATCACATCATATCTGATGGCCAGTCTTTTGACCTGATGTTCGATGAACTCGGGCAATTTTATGAAGAGTTCATTGGAGGTACTAAAGCACAACTCTCGGCACTCCCCATCCAGTATGCTGACTTCGCAGCTTGGCGGCAGCAGAAGGTAGAGAGTGACTCAATTGCCGACCAGATTGCGTATTGGCAAGAACAGTTTAATGATGGTCCGCCAGTTCTAGAGCTGCCGACCGACAA
>JAYZJE010000216.1:0-6562 GCA_036164895.1 Pseudomonadota bacterium | reverse complement strand
CGAGGACGGCTTCGTACCGAAGCTGAATCTCTCTTGGAGCCCTTGGGAGGATAAGATGCTCTATGCCACCTACTCGGAAGGATTCCGCCGGGGTGGCGTCAATTCCGCCCGACCTCAGTCGATATATGGCTCAGTACCTGGATTTGGTGGTGATGCGGACGCGGGAAGATTCAATAAGTACGATGCCGACGAAGTGGCCAACATGGAAATCGGCGCCAAGACGGAGTGGCTTGACAATTCCCTGCGAATCAACATTTCCGCCTACAAGATGGAATGGGACGATATCCAGGTGCAGGCGGAGGACACGTTAACGGGTTCTTATGCCCTGGGTATTATCAATATGCCCGAGGCGGAAATTTACGGAGTCGACGCTTGGCTGGCCTGGGCCCCAACCGAGGCAATAGACATCAGCGCCACGCTGGGATGGAATAAATCCGAGATTTCGAAAACCTTTGCGCTGGCCTCCTCGGGACAGGGAGCCGCAGGTGTGCAAACCGTAATTTCAGAAGGCACGGTGTTGCCGCTTATGCCGGACTGGAAAGCCAGCGTGAACATCACTTACACCTTTGCAGGTGAGCTGTTTTCCGCGGCCCCCTATATTTTTGCGAGCTACGTGTACTGGGGCGAGTCAATTAACTCTCTTGGCATCGAGTCAAGCTCGTTTAGTTTCCCGGTCAGAGAGCAGCCTGACTGGCAAACGCTGGATTTAAGCGTCGGCCTTGATAGCGAAACGTGGAGCGCATCATTTTATATCGACAACGTCTTCAACGAATACGCGCAGCAATTCTTCAACAATCGGTGGGCCCAGCAGCGGCTCTCAATTAATCAGCCACGTACCTTCGGCATTGATTTCCGGAAAAATTTCGGCGATTTCCGGAAATATCTTTTTTGACTAACAAACCTCGCGAAATAACGATCGCTGATTACGCTTGTTCTGGTACGTCGCTACTTTTATCCGGCGGCGAGACCATCGATAAAACAGCCGGGCCCTGCCGAAGGGTCCGGCTTTTTACTTGGAACGATTCGTATGAATATTGATACGCCGATCCGGGAACTCGGGCCGGTTGACAGCGACGCGCTCAGTCAGGCCATCCTGGCTCAGGATCAGGAAGCGTGGCGGGAGGAAAGGCACCGTCAGCAGGCATACGACGTTCACCGCGAAACCGAGTCCATCGTACTCGTGTTCACGGACCTTTCCGAATGGCCTCGCATGACGGTTAAAAAGGAACCGGGCTGGAATCGGCTCGCCGACGTTGCAGTGCCAATCATGCACGACATTATCGGCCGTTTTTACCCGGTGGGGGGAACGATTATTCGCGCCATGGCGGCGAAACTCTTGGCAGGTGGCAAAATCAAACCCCATCAGGATACGCACCCGTCCTTCCATCGGGGCCACCGGATTCACGTGCCCATCACCACCAACTCGAGGGTACGTTTTATGCTTGATGGTCGGCCATACAGATTCGAGGTGGGTCAGGCATATGAAATCAACAATCAGAAAAATCACAGCGTCATGAACAAAGGCACCGAAGATCGCGTTACGTTTATTTTTGATTATGTTCCGCCGGCGGAGTTCGGCCGCGACAGTTCCTGACCGCTGCTTGCACCGAACAGTCAATCTCAGTCGTGTCGCCAGTGTCCACCATAAAAGCGCAGCTACGATTGAGCGGCTGGACTCCTCATGCGATCAAGCAACTGATCAAGTGGATCGTCTACACCGTGCTGATTATCAACTTTGGCTTTTATATCTGGGACGATTGGCAAATTGCTCAGCATACGCTGCGGGGCGGCGGTTCGGCTGTCAAATGGGCCTCTGCATTTGTGACAAGCATTGACGAGATCGCGTGGTTTGTGCTGTTAGCCCTGTTCGAGTTAGAAACCTACGTGCTGTCGGACGAAGGGTACACACCCAGCGTCGAAAATTTGATGCATGGTGCGCGAATCATCTGCTATTTTTTATTGGCACATACCATCTACGCGTATTCGATCGGAATTATCGACCTGTACCCGACTCAACCGGTGCCGGAGGTTGATGGTTTGTGTCAGCTTGCTGACCAAGATATTTCCTATACCTACAACCTTGATTACACGGTGATTGACTCGACAAACTGTTCTCAGCTGTCCAACGCTAGGGAATTTTTCTATCCGGGCGTCGAATCAGTCGTCACCGATGCCGCTGGTCTGCGCATCCAGCGTGATCTCGCCTGGGTCGACTTGATTGAGGCATTTGTCTGGCTGCTGATCGTATTCACAATCGAGTTCATGGTGCGTATGCAGAATCGCGGCTTGACCAGTGGTCCGCTGATGGTTCTTGCAAACGTCTCTAAAATATTTCTCTACGGTTTGTTGCTGTTGGCCGCGGCGTACTGGGCGTTCCTGACGCACTGGTTATACGTCTGGGACGAGCTGGTCTGGATCGCCGGATTCGCCGCGATTGAAATGAATGTCGCCGAATGGCGTGACGAGTTGTTGGAACAGGAACAGGCGGCCTGATCAGGAACGTAGCATGGGCAATCCCATCATGGATTCTGCGGTCTCGGCGCCACTGAGATAGGTGCCGGCACAGCTGGCCCAAAGGGACACGCCGCAAGAAGAATAAACCAGAGTTATCCAGTGATTGTGAATCTGACCGAAGGACCCGTCGCCGGACACCTACGACGACAAGCCAGCCCAATGGCGGTCGGTTTGTTGGCGATTTTTTCGTTCGACGCGATCGACCTGTTCTTTATCTCACAGCTCGGTGATGCGCCGCTCGCGGCTATTAGTTTCACGTTTCCGGTTATCTGGTTGCTAAGCGCGATCGGTTTCGGTTTCGATGCCGGTGCGGCGTCATGCGTCTCTCGCGCGGTGGGGCGGAACGATCAGCATAAAGCGCGGCGGCTAACGACCGATGCGGCCGTGCTTGCGACGCTGGGCGCGTTTGCATTGTGCTTCGTCGGTCTCGTGACGATACGGCCCGTGTTCTCGGCATTAGGTGCGACCGAGGAGGTCATGCCGCTGATCGAGGACTACATGGGGATCTGGTACTGGGTCGAACCCGTCGCGATCGCGATGTGGGTGTGCCTAGCTGGCATCCGTGCCCGCGGTAATACGTTGCTCGAGGGCAAGGTGTATACCGCCGCAGCGCTGCTGAACCTAGTGCTCGATCCGATCCTGATTTTTGGTTGGTTCGGGTTCCCGCGGCTCGAGATCCAAGGCGCCGCTATCGCGTCACTGATCGCCAACGCTGTCATGCTGTGTTTCACGCTGGTCTATCTGCACACCAAGCTGCGCGTCTTTGCGAATCCGTTCGCCAAGTTCTCAGTAATCCTGGATTCCTGGCGCCATACCCTATCGATCGGCTTGCCAGCCGCGCTGACCTACGCGATCGTGCCGATCTCCAACGCGATCGTTGTGTGGATGGTGGCTGATTACGGGCTTGATGCCGTCGCCGGCTTCGGCATTGCGATGCGGATTGAACCGCTGGCGCTGCTTGTCTTCTATTCGCTGTCAGCGGTTACCAGCCCGTTTGTCGGCATGAACTTCGGCGCCCAGCAATTCGACCGCTTGCTTGAGTCGCGTCAGGTCATCGCGAAATTCTGCCTGATCTTCGGGCTGGTTCTTGCGGTCGGACTCGTTCTTGTCGCGTACCCGCTGACGGGTTTGTTCACCGGATCGGATTCGATTCAAAGCGTCGCGGTCGGATACCTTTGGCTGGTAGCGATCAGCTATGGTGCTCACGGGCTGATTATGTCCACAAATTCGGCGTTCAACGGCCTGGGAATGCCGTTGCCTGCGGTCGTGTTGTCAGGTCTCAGGGTCATACTCGTATTTCTTCCGCTGGCTTTCGTTGGTCGCTGGCTGTTCGATCTCCAGGGGATTTTCGGCGCGAGTGCGTTGTCGAACATTGCCGTCGGTGCGGTCGCCTATTACTGGATCGGTCATCGAATCCGTTGGCTGACCGATAATAAAGCTGACGCGATTGCTATTGCCGAGCCTGCGGGATCGGCAGAACAATGAACACTTGCGCCGGTCAACGGGACCGCGCTGTCGAAGCGACACTTAGATTCATCGTCGATACGGGCGTCAAGCCAGTCGTCTACCCGTCAGAAGGCGGTGGCCCAGTTGAGCGTCAAACCGGTCAGTACATTGAGCAATCGGTGAATATCGCAGACGCGCGGCAGATCTGTGGCCAACTATCGATAGATCGACAAGGATTCGAACTGCTCAGGCACCAAACCGGCATGCAGGATTTCTATTGTGATGATCAGCTCAGCGCCGTTTACGATCGCGAGCTGGAACTCCTGATCAAGGAGTTGACCGCTGCAGTAAAGGTTATCGTGTTCGACCACACCCGTCGTGCCCATAACCAGATGACGCGAGAGCAACGGGACGTGCGCGAGCCGGTACGCACCGCGCACAGCGACTATACGGATCGATCGGCAAGCCAACGGATTCGTGATCTGTTGCCAGGCGACGAGGTGGAGCAGCGGCTTGCGCGCCGCTTCGCAATCGTAAACATCTGGCGCCCGATTCATGGGCCGGTCCGTACTGCGCCGCTGGCGTTATGCGACGCGCAGAGCATCGACACGAAGGACCTGGTTGCGACGGAAAGACGAGCTCGCGACCGCGTCGGCGAGATTTATCACGTAGCTTTCAACCCACGACAGCGTTGGTTTTTCTTTCCCAACATGCAGGCCGATGAGCTTATAGCGATCAAGACCTATGACTCGGTTGGTGATGGTCGGGCGCGCTTTACGCCACACTCGGCATTTGACGACCCAAGCTGCCCGACCAAAGCACCGGGCCGGGAAAGCATTGAGTCGCGTTGTCTCGTGTTTTTCTGAAACTCGCAGGGCCTAGTCGCGCAAACCGGAGGCGCGAATCGCGGCCGGCACAGTTTCGAGCTCGCCGGGGGTCAGTAGATTGGCACCATCGACGCCCGGAATCTCGGCAACTTGCTGCAGCAGCTCGGCGCAAATATTCACGCCTTCCTGTTCCGGATCACGGGCCTGCTCCATTCGTCTTATCACGGCCTTCGGCATCACGGAGCCCCGCAGGTGCTTTCCCAACCATCGCGCGGTATCGGCGGACGGCAGCGTGCCCAGGGAAACGATCACGTGGACGCGGTGTGTCAGCTTCGCTGCACTTAATCTCCCGACGTAACGACGCAGCACGTCTGTATCGAAACACAATTGAGTTTGTATGAAACGCGCGCCGGCGCCGGACCTCGCGAGTAGCGCGGCCGGTTTCCATTCTGATGCCGGGTTAAAGGTGAGCGCGATCGTACCGATGAACAAGCTTGCCGCGTTCGCGAGCCTTGGGTCCTGTTGTATCGCCCTAGCCGTGCCGACCAGTCGCTTGGCACCAATGTCGAAAACCTGCTTGGTTTTCGGCTGATAGTCTGTCGGCAGTTTGTCACCACGCTGAAGCAGCAGGCTCGACACACCGATTGCGGCCGCGCCCAACAACTCACTCTGTAACGCGATCCGGTTGCGGTCGCGGCAGGTCAGCTGGACGATCGGATCGATGCCTGCCTGCAGCAGCAGGCTCGCCGCCGCGAGTGGTGACATATGCACCATGCCGTTCGGGCTGTCGGTAACCTGCACCGCATCCACGAAAGGGCGGAGAAGTTCGGCTTGTTCGAGCAACCCTGAAGGCGTGGTGTCGTCTACAAGCTTTAGCTGTCCAGTCAGCGTGAATGCCTGCGTTCGAATCGCTGTATGGAAGGTGTTCAACCTATGCTCCTTCCACCTTAGGCCCTAGCCTTCGTTACCAACATGGCGCCCAGCCCAATGACGAAGAGTGACAAATAAGGTTCGAAAGGCCAAAACGGCAGCCACAGCTCAAGATTCGCAGACCACTTCGGCGCGGTCAAAAAAGCAGTAACAGGTTCTCGCCAATGTAGACCGGAAGCGGATACAAAAAGACCGAAGGCGATAATGGCGCCGCCCAACACCTTGAACGCAAGCGGCGTGCGGCTCTCCGGCGCATTCCTCTTCGCCGCTTGCTGGCGTTCCTTGCCCCAGGCCGCAATTCTCAGCGTGAACGCGAGGAAACCGCTCCAGTAGTAAACGTAGTCGATCGGTTCCGGATTCTCATAGTAGAAAAGGTTCCACCAATAGACGCTAAAGGGATAGGCCCATAGGAAATAGATACCGCTTTTGTGTAGCACCTTCCATTGCTTCGGATTCAAGTGTTTGCGGCCAAAGTGGAAGGATGTCACCACCATGGCCGGAAGGAAGATATAGCCGATGCTCCCTTCGAGCTCGTCGCGAAGTAAATAGACGTCTGCGAAGTAGTACTCGCGGAAAAAATTCGACATCATAAAAATGAACAAGCCTTGCCACGCCATCGCAACTGCAAAACACATCCCGATATATTTCCGGTTGCGCAGCCACCACATCGGGAACGGCCCAGGAAACAGTGCCTGAACCGAAGATGCGGCGACTACCAGGAATATGAAAGGCACCGCCCAGCGTACAGAAAACTGAATCATCGTCGATACACCGGGCCCGGTGGACATGTCGGCCCCCATCATGGCGATGACCATGATGATGGACATAGGAATAGAGACAAGCCA
>JAYZJE010000215.1:0-5118 GCA_036164895.1 Pseudomonadota bacterium | reverse complement strand
CAGGAAACAACGATGACAGACGAGGAACGTGCCCGCGAAGACGCCATCATGAAGGGCTGGTTCGCTTTTAACGATTATGCCAAATCCATCGAAGATGCCTTTAAGCCAAAGGCTGCGGAAATCGGCCGCGCCGTCGCCGAACTCGTCGCCGAACGCATCGGGACTAGCGAAAACCTGATCGAGGATCGGGATGCTGAGTTTGGACGCATCATCGGCAATATCGTCCGCATGTTCCAAATGAAATTACCTTACTACCACCAGGGCAACGACGCGCTGATCAAGGAACAACTCAAATGGGTTGATTTCGCGTTTGCTACTAACCGAGTGGACGAGATGATCACGTGGGACATCAACTCAATGCGGGAGATATTGAGCGAGCGCGTGTATTGGATCGAACAGACCGGCGACATTTCACTCGCGCTTGATGCAGTCACAACACCGACATGCTGGCGCGACTTGGTCGTCGCTGAGGGTTTTGAGTGGCACGATAATCGCCACCGCGTGTCGTACGTCTCACCGTACAAGCGCATCCTCGAGAAGGGCTGGAAGCGGGGAATCTGGACCACTCTGACCGAGCAGAAAATACATGAGGAGTGGACGATACCCCGGTTCCTCGGCTACGCCGGACACCTACAGGTAAAGTTTGTCTTTTCGCCGTGGAACGAGGTCACGCGTAACATAGAGATGAGCGTCGAGCCACTGACCTGATCGGGAAATCGCCTTGATGTTTTGTCATCTAGACGTCGACGTCTGGAGCAGTGGCGGTTGGCCCTTGGAGCGTTTCGCGAGCTAAGCATGGAAGCTGATACCAGCGGCATCAAGTTTGGGCCGTTCTGGCTAACGCCTAGCGTCAGCCGGGTTAATGCGGTCACTTATTTTTTTTCATCGTTCATGTTCGTCGCACTGGCGACCTTCCTCGGGTTCATTCAGCCGTACATCCTCAGCGAAGTTTTGCAAATTCCAGCAGACCAACTGGGCACGGTAACCGGCCGCTTGAGCGCGTTTCACGAATGCATCGCGCTGTTTGTCATGGGCGCGATTGGTGCGCTTTCGGATCGCACCGGCCGGCGGATCATCTGTGTAGTCGGGATGCTGATCTGGGCCGTCGGTTTAGCGCTTTACCCGCTGGCTGATTCGGTATTACAGCTGTATGGATTCCGGTTAGTCATAGCGATCGGGGTCTCAACGGCGTCGGTTGCAGTCATTGCAACCATGCAGGACTACCCGCAGGAACCGTCGCGTGGCAAGTGGGCCGGCACCAACAGTTTCATCACCAGCTTTGCGATATTGCTGGTTTCGGTCGGGTTGGCACGCCTGCCGAGAATTTTCCAGGGTGCAGGCTTTACATCAATCGACGCCGGCCGACTGACGTTCTGGGTCGGCGCCAGTCTAGCCGTGTTTGCGGCGCTGGTTATCCGCTTCGGTTGGTATGGTGGACGCTTCGCCCGCATCGAGAAAACCAGTTCCGCACTCGCCCGCTTTCTTGAAGGCCTGAGTGAAGCGCGCCGGAACCCAGGCCTCGCACTCGCTTACATTGTCGCGTTTGCGGCGCGCGGTGATCTTGTCGTCATCGGTTCCTTCTACTCACTATGGTTTCTGCGCGCCGGTGCGGACCAGGGCATCAGCGCCGGCGATGCGATTGTGCGCGCAGGAATCACGATGATCGCATTGCAATTTGCGGTTTGGGTCTGGGCACCAGTATTTGGCTGGATCTTGGACCGCGTCAACCGGGTCGGGGCAACGGCCCTTGCAATGAGCCTAGCGGCGATCGGGTACTTCACCCTAGGCGAGGTAGACAACCCGTTCAACATCACTTTTGCGGTAGCCGCAACATTTTTGCTGGGAATCGGCGAAATCAGTGCCGTGATTGCCGGCAATGCGTTGTTGGGGCAGGAAGCTCCGCTCCGGATCCGCGGCGCAGCGGCCGGCGTTTTCAACGTCGTGGGAACCCTTGGCATCCTATTTGCGACGCTGGTTGGAGGCGAGATATTCGACCGGATTGGCTATACCGCGCCGTTCACAATGATGGCCATCGTCAACGGCGCGGTCGCATTGATTGCGATAGCGATCTACATCAAATCTGGCAACCGTGAAGTGCCCAACGCAAACTAGGATTGCAGCGCCGGCACGACCCGTTCACCGATAATCTGCAACCCCTCCATCGGGTCATCGTGCAAGCGCAGCGCAAGCTCGGTCAATCCAGCCTGTTCGAATTTGCGGTAGCGGTCGATTTCCCGGTCGACATCGCCCAGATCACCGGTTGAGGTGATGCCGCCGATCAACGCATTGACGATACTTTCAGGCACACCCTGGATATCCCCCGAGCGGTCAAACCAGGCCTGAACAAATGCCTGGAAGTTTGCGCGTACCAGCGCGCACTCATCCGCGCTCAGAAATGGACTGATGAACTCATCGGAAAGCTTGCGACCGCGCCATGCAATCTCCCGCCGGGCTTCGCGAAATGCGGCTTGCCGGTCGGCCTTGATGTGCCATCCAAAAAAATTCCCAATACGAAACGCTTCGTTAGGTTGCTCACGCTGCGCTAGCCCTGCGCGGACATTTTCAATGGCTTGACCGACTCGCGGTATAGACATGTCGCCCATCTGCAAACCGTCGGCGACGCGGGCACCCATTCGCAGCATCTGCGGCCCAATCGACGCCGCATAGACTAAGGGTGGACGCGACTGGGCCCAGGCTGGCACGAAGGGATGGGCAATCCGAAAAAACTCACCGTCGTAGCCCTCGTTCAGAGTGCCGTTCGTAGCTCCCCAGATGATCTCTATCGCTTCACGTACTGCACCTACTAACCGTTTCGGTTTTTCGGCCTCGATTGCATCGGTAAGGCCTTCTCCAGTGCCGATCGCAACAATTGCACGACCGTTTGTCATTTCGTTAAGCGTCAGAATCGCATTTGCAATTTTCAGCGGATGCATTTCGAATGGGCTCAAAGCTAACGGCCCGAGTAACATGCGATCAGTTATCCGAGCTGCGTCAGCCAGAGTCAGAAACGCGTCCGGGTGCACATAGTAATTTGACGACCACAAGGCACGAATACCGAACCCTTCAGCGACTTGTGCAAGCTCAGCAACCTGCGCAGGTGTCAGGTCCGGTTCGAGAATGATGTCAATGTCCATACTTTATTGCACCTCACACACTCCGTCGAACCCCCAACCTCCATCGACCGACAACCAAGCCCGCACTCAGTATTGCCGCGCCGATCAGCTGAGTAAACCCGCTGCATTTACCGGGTAAGCATTTTCGCGCGGCCATTCGTTAACCCCGCCACTAACGCGCCGTTCAAATACGCCATGGCTGCCGAATCTTCTTTCAGGTACGCATCGAGAAATGCCGTGGACGAACTTTGAACGATCGTCAGCGCTTCATGGTCCGGCGGCCCCTCGCCCCGTTCGTCGCAAATCAAGCCACCGATAAAATGATCCGCCTCATCGATGATAAGCGCGTGCTTATTGCCGCCCGGGGTCCGCTCATAAGCGCCGAGCCGCCATTTCCAAGTTGCGCCTGATCCACCGCGATTCGCATGATCCCGGGTACCGGTCGATACAAACGTCGGCAAATAAACGTCATTCCAAGCGTTGTCCGGGATAATCGGCAGCGGCCCCGGGCCGCTCAGGAGCACCGCTACGTCGAAACGTTCATCGGCATAACTGGCTTGCCTACCGCCGGGTTCGAGTACCGGCAAGCCAGATACGATGGTTGCGACGAGCGCTCCCATCGAGTGCCCAGCAGCAGCAATACGCGTCGCATCAATAACACCGTGCAACTCTTCAAACTCGCTTTCAATAACGGGTAAGGCATCGAGCAGCGATGACATGTCGGCAATCTGGCTTTGGAAGATTAGACTCGCCTCGTCAGCGCCTGGCCGACCTGCGCTGCCCGCCCCCAAGTGTGTGGGCAACAACACGACATAACCGTGCGAGGCCCAGTGATCGGCCAAACGAACGTAGCCGTCACCGGTACATAATGCACCGTGAGAAAACACAACCAGGGGAAACGGGCCGTCTTCCTTAGGATAGCTAACACGTGCCGGCACAATACGATCACGGCTCGGTGCCGCCAGTTCGATAACAGCGACCACCCCTATCGCATAAGGGCCCTGACTGGCCTTGTACAACGTATCTGCAGAAACCCAAGCCGGCGCCATAGCTGCCAGTATTATTAGCAAACGCGACTTGGAGGTATACATATTCATTAATAGCAACCCCACCCAGTGGCAAAGCACCGCCCTATATTTCTAATTTGAAAGGGCTTTCTTCTAAAAAAACAAAACCGAACCGGTTTAACCGATAGTGATGCTCGGCTGTAAACTCAACCACGAAAATTCGGGTCGACGCTGATTTATTCAGCCCTAAGCGCGGGCGGTCTTGCCGCCAGCTTTCGCTTTCGCAGCAATTAGCGGTACCGAGTCAATGACCCAATTGCGGGTTTCGCGTCGCCCCGGGCTAGGAATTGCATACGCAACTTTGTCACGATCCTGGTTGACCTGCTGCATGTTGATGCGCCAGCCTTTGTCCTCGAATTCCTGTAGCCTTTCACGATAGGCGACTACCGGCTTATCGGCCGGCATCAGCAACTCCTTAACCGCAGTTCGCGGTGCTATAGCCGGCCGCAACGGCTCCAACACGGCCAAATCTTCCAGCACGACTTGCCTATTTTCCTTAATGCTTTGTGCATCGTGCTTTTCATCCGTCAGGAAACTGCGGAAGTTGTGAAAGAAAATCCGTGTATGCGTTGCATCGATAGGTGTTTCGTATATGTACTGGTGCAGCTTGATCCATTCTGTCGGATGAATAAAAGTGCGAATGCTCGATACACCATGAAAGCCCGTATAGACCTTGGATGGGCCCGGTTTGTCTTTGCCGGCCTTGCCACGCAGACCCGTGTTCGCGCCGGGCATCGTCAAGCGTACGCCCAATCCCCAACCGTTATCAGAATAATCCAGTTCCGTTTCGGGAATCGCAAAGTGCGTCCCGTCCGGATTTTTAAATTGCTGAAACGAATGGGTGAACTCGTTGTGCGCCAGGTCAACGCCGTTCTCCAACGAGCGCTTGTAATCGAAATTGAACTCAAAGCGCATGAAATTTGAGCGCCAGCCTTCTG
>JAYZJE010000214.1:0-10574 GCA_036164895.1 Pseudomonadota bacterium | reverse complement strand
ATGCACGCGCACCGTACCGATAGTGATTATTGTTGAGTGCTCCAACCGGGCAGAGATCGATGATATTTCCAGACAGTTCGTGATCGACGCTGCTCTTTACGTAGGTGCTAATCTCCATGAACTCGCCGCGCCCCATCGTGCCGAGCTCCTGAATGCCGGCAATCTCCTGACCGAAACGGACACAGCGGGTGCAATGAATACACCTGGTCATGTCGGTTGAGACCAGTGGGCCAAGATCCTGATCTTGCACCGAACGCTTCTTTTCTGCATATCGAGAAATGTCGCGCCCGTAACCCATGGCGAGATCCTGCAGCTCGCACTCACCACCCTGGTCGCAGATTGGGCAATCCAGCGGGTGATTAATTAACAGAAATTCCATCGTCGCCTGCTGTGCAGAAATAGCAGCGGGCGATTTTGTAAAGACTTTCATTCCGTCCGTGACGGGCGTTGCGCAGGCAGCCAACGGCTGAGGCACATTTTCCACTTCCACCAGGCACATGCGGCAATTTGCTGCGACCGATAGCTTCTCGTGGTAACAGAACCTTGGAATGTATATATCCGCTGCGTCTGTAACTGCCATCAACATTTCACCGGATCGCGCTTCCAACTCGACGCCGTTGACCCCAATTTTGATGGGTTCCTGGATCATTAATTGCGTTAACCAGAGTTGAGGTTTAGTTCAGGCTGCCACTGCACGCGGGTCAACAATGGAAATACCACCGTTCTCGATCATGTATTCAAATTCACGACGAAAATGGCGCAGGAAGCTTTGCACCGGCCAAGCAGCAGCGTCGCCGAACGCGCAAATAGTGTGCCCTTCGATCTTGTTGGCCACATCGACCAACATATCCAGATCCGATTGGCGTCCTTGCCCCTCGGTAATCCTTGTCAGCATTCTATACAGCCACCCGGTACCCTCGCGGCAGGGCGTGCATTGACCGCAGGATTCAGCGAAATAGAAACGCGCACTGCGAAGCAGGACGCGGACCATACAAGTTGTCTCATCCATAATGATGAGTGCCCCGGTACCCAGTGCAGAACCGGCTTGCTGCAGGGAATCGTAGTCCATGTCCAGGTCAGCAATGGTCTCTGCGGGCAACACTGGCACAGACAACCCTCCGGGGATCACCGCCTTGAGGTCGCGCCCCCCCTGCACGCCGCCAGCTATTTCTAAAAGGTCCTTGAATGGAATACCCAGCGGAAGTTCGTAATTGCCCGGCTTATTGACGTGACCTGACACAGAGAAAATAATCGTGCCGCCAGAATTCTCGGTTCCCAGTTGCGAAAACCACTCCGCACCGTTACGGATAATTGCCGGGACTGAAGCCAGGCTCTGAGTGTTGTTGACAGTCGTCGGCATCCCATACAAACCAAATTGTGCGGGAAATGGTGGCTTAAATCTCGGCTTGCCAGGTTTGCCTTCCAGAGACTCCAGCAATCCGGTTTCCTCTCCGCAAATATAGGCGCCAGCACCAACAAAGTTGTGCAATTCAAAATCAATTCCCGAGCTACGAATATTTATTCCTAACAGACCAGCTGCGTAAGCTTCGCCAAGCGCGGTTTCGAACCGTGTAATGGGCTCGCGTATGAACTCACCTCTGGTGTAGTTGTAGCCAACGGTTGCACCCATAGCGAACCCGCCGATCGCCATACCTTCGATCAGTGCATGAGGGTTAAATCGCAATATATCCCGATCATGACAGGTGCCTGGCTCACTTTCGTCAGAGTTGCATACCAGGTATTTCTGGTCTTTGGAATCGCGGGGCATGAACGTCCACTTCAGCCCGGTCGGAAACCCCGCTCCACCCCGACCACGCAAACCCGACTCTTTAACAGCATCAATGACTTCTTCTGCTCTTATACGGCCTGCCAAAATTGATTCCCAGGCCTCGTACCCACCACATTCACGGTAACTTTTCATGCTCCACGGCTCGTCCATACCTAAAGTCTGGAAACACACAAGATTTTGCTTATACACGATGTGTTCTACTCCAACGCGTCCAAAATCCCATCCACTTTCTCCGGAGTGAGATTTTCGTGGTAAGTATGATCAACCATCATCATCGGCGCACCGCAGCATGCTGCAAGGCATTCCTCTTCCCGCTTCAGATAGATCTTGCCGTCCGATGTGCTTTCTCCCATCTTGATACCAAGCTTCTGCTCAACGTACGACAGAATCTCATCACTACCCCTCAGCATGCACGAAATATTTGTACAAACTGAAATACTGTGGCGTCCTACCGGTCGTGTTTCAATCATCGAATAGAAGGTCGCGATCTCGTAGGCCTGCACCGCCGGCAGATCGAGATAGTTTGCCACTGCATCCATCAACTCCGGTGTCACGAAGCCACCGTTCTCGTGCTGGACGGCCTGCAGCGCAGCAATGACTGCTGAACGCTGCCGCCCCTGCGGAAATTTGGCGACCCAGCGATCGATCTCGGCCTGTACTTGATCGGACAATACGGTCTGTCCGGCACCAGAAGGCATCAGCTAATTTCTCCCATCAAAAGCATGCCTACTCAACGGTCGATCTCACCGAATACGATGTCCTGGGTTCCGATGACCGCGACAACATCAGCCAGCATATGCCCCTCAACCATCTCGTGCATTGACGACAAGTGTGCAAATCCGGGGGCACGAACCTTAACGCGATAGGGTTTGTTAGCCCCATCAGAAACCAGGTAGACGCCAAATTCCCCTTTCGGATGCTCGATAGCGGCGTAGGATTCACCGGCCGGCAAACTGTAGCCTTCCGTAAATAATTTGAAATGGTGAATCATTGCTTCCATGTCCTCCTTCATATCCACCCGGTTCGGTGGTACGAACTTATAATCATCGAGCATGACGGGACCCGGATTGTCGCGCAGCCATTGAATACACTGCTGAATAATCCGATTGGACTGGCGCAATTCCTCTACTCGAACAAGGTACCGGTCATAGCAGTCTCCGGTTTTGCCGATCGGAATATCAAAGTCCATGTCAGCGTACACTGCGTAGGGTTGCTTCTTACGCAGATCCCATGCCACGCCGGAACCGCGCAGCATTGGCCCACTGAATCCCAACTGCATGGCCCGCTCGGGCGACACCACGCCGATATTGACCGTTCGCTGCTTCCAGATTCGGTTATCGGTCAACAGGGTTTCGTACTCGTCAACACGCCCTGGAAAACGATCCGTGAACGCTTCGATAAAGTCCAGCAAAGTCCCTTCACGGGCTTCATTTAAATGCCGAACCTCTTTCGCACTATGCCACTTCGACGGCTGATACTTGGGCATGCTGTCCGGAAGATCCCGATAAACGCCGCCGGGACGATAGTAAGTCGCGTGCATTCGCGTGCCGCTGACTGCCTCGTAGCAGTCCATCAGATCTTCCCGTTCTCGAAAGCAATATAGAAAAATCGTCATTGCGCCAACATCTAGCCCATGTGCGCCTAGCCACATCAGGTGATTCAGAATTCGCGTTATCTCGTCGAACATTACCCGGATGTACTGGGCACGTAGCGGCGCATTAATGCCCAACAGCTTTTCTATGGCAAGCACGTAACCGTGCTCGTTGCACATCATCGACACGTAATCCAGCCTATCCATGTAGCCAATGGTTTGGTTATACGGTTTGCTCTCGGCCAGTTTTTCCGTGCCCCGATGCAACAGCCCAATGTGCGGGTCGGCCTTCTTGATGACCTCACCGTCCATTTCCAGGACCAAACGCAACACCCCGTGCGCCGCAGGATGCTGCGGCCCGAAATTCATCGTGAAATGCTGAATATCGGCCATTCTTATCCGTATCTTTTAGTCTTTATCAACATCACAGAGACCTGTAAGCGCAACATCAGTCCTTAAGATCAGGCTTATAGCGGTTGTCATCCCTGATCACCTTAGGTACCAAAGTACGTGCTTCGATAGTCACCGGTTGATAAACCACACGACCCTGTTCAGCGTCGTAACGCACTTCCACATTGCCAACAAGTGGAAAATCCTTGCGAAATGGATAACCGATGAACCCGTAGTCTGTAAGTATGCGTCGCAAATCCGGGTGGCCATCGAACAAAATGCCAAACAAATCGAATGCCTCACGCTCGTACCAATTCGCCGAATTCCAGATATTTACGACAGAAGGTACAACCGGCGGGTTGTCGACACCCGAAAACACCCGCAGCCGGAGGCGCAAATTATTGCTCAGAGAAAGCAGGTGATACACCACCGCGAAGCGCTCAGGATCAAAGCGTTCGTCACTGTCCGCCAATATCACGTGACGTGTAACACCTCGGCTGAACCCGGTTTCCGTGGACTGGTTGGTCGTCCATTCGCTGTTACCATATTCAAGGTAGTCAACTCCACATAAGTCCATAAGCATCTCGAATTCAAAGCCGTTTTCATCCCGCAGAACGCGGCACACCTCGAGCAGCTCGGACTTGTCCAGCTCGAAACCTAATTCATCGCAATTGGATGGTAAGCGGCGCAACACGCCTTTGAAGCGCGCTTCGATGCGTGTCGCCAGTGCTTCGTAGCGATCATTCATCCAGCGACTACCGATCGATGGTGTTCGAGTGTCGTATTTTGTTCTGGAGCTGAATAATCCCGTACAACAGTGCTTCGGCGGTGGGCGGACATCCCGGCACGTAGATATCGACAGGCACGATTCGGTCGCAGCCGCGAACCACTGAATAGGAGTAATGGTAATAGCCGCCACCGTTTGCGCAGGACCCCATGGAAATAACCCAGCGCGGCTCCGGCATTTGATCATAGACCTTGCGCAACGCGGGTGCCATCTTGTTAACCAATGTTCCGGCCACGATCATTACGTCGGATTGTCGGGGGCTAGGGCGAAATATCACTCCGAACCGGTCCAAGTCATATCGTGCGGCGCCGGAATGCATCATCTCAACAGCACAGCAGGCCAGACCAAAGGTAACCGGCCACATCGAACTGCTTCGGGCCCATTTGGAAACGGCACCGCCTTGCACCCAATCGATCAATTGATCAAGTTTAGTGACGACAAAACCCCGCCCTTGAGTCAACTCGGGCAGGTCTTGATTCAATCCCATTCCAAAGCCCCTTTTTTCCATTCGTAGATAAACCCAATGACGAGAACCGCTAGAAACAAACCCATGGCAAACACACCGAAAGTTCCAACGGTGTCCAGCGACACCGCCCACGGAAATAGAAAAGCGATTTCTAAATCAAAAATAATGAAAAGAATGGCTACAAGGTAGTAGCGGACGTCAAATTTGATCCGGGTATTTTCGAAGGCTTCAAAGCCGCATTCGTAAGGCGAAAGCTTGGCTGCATCCTTTTGCCCACGCCCAAGAACAAGGCCGAGCGCTAACAACACCAATCCGATCGCTGTCGCGATTCCGAGGTATATCAACGCCGGTAAATAGTTCTGTTGTAACATCAACTGCCTGCTAGCTGGACTTATTCTAACAGCACCTTCTAAGGCCCGCGATAACGTTCCACGGCATCCCGCATGGTTCAAGCACAACTAAAAAAGGTGGTGCCGATGGCCGGACTCGAACCGGCACGGCTTACGCCACTGCCCCCTCAAGACAGCGTGTCTACCAATTCCACCACATCGGCATAGGGATGAATGATCCGTGATCTAATCATTCGGACCGTTCAGGAACAACGGTTTCCGAATCCGTGGGGGCCATCATGTTCAAGGAGCCAGGCAAATCAGGCAGATCATCGATCTCGACGGCAACCGACTGTTTATCCGCAGGCGTTCCAACTACAGCAGGCGCATCAGGTGCAGTGGATTCGAGCAGGCTTTCTGAAGGTCGCTGCTGACCGCCCAGATATGCCAGCGCCATACTGCTGACAAAAAACAAGGTGGCCAACACGCCAGTGGTGCGGGTCATAAAATTAGCCGATCCTTTTGCCCCGAATACCGTTCCGGATGCTCCTGCTCCAAACCCGGCACCAGCTTCGGCGCCCTTGCCACGCTGCAACAACACCAAACCAATCAACAGTGCAGCGATTATTACGTGACCAACCAACATCAATGTCTGAGTCGTATTCATCAATCAGCCTGAGGCAGCCACACAAATTTCGACAAAGTCTAACGGGTCCAATGACGCGCCGCCGATAAGACCACCATCAATATCATCCATTTGAAAGAGTTCTCTCGCATTAGCACCTTTTACGCTACCTCCGTAAAGTATCCTGAGTTGCTTGGCTATCTTAGCATCGTGGTCAGCGACCAGTGCGCGCAATCCAGCGTGAATCTCCTGCGCCTGTTCCGGTGAAGCGGTTTGCCCTGTTCCTATCGCCCAGACGGGTTCGTAGGCCAACACGGCCCGTCCAAGTGCGTCAACCCCGGCGGTATTAACCACCGCAGCGACCTGTCTCGCTATGACCTCCATGGCTTGGCCGGCCCGCCGTTCCTCCAACGTTTCACCGACGCAAAAAACGGGCACAAGCTGCTGCCGCTGAGCCATGCAGAACTTCCTCGCAATAACCCCATCACTTTCACCTAATACCATGCGACGTTCCGAGTGCCCCACAATCACGTAGGCACACCCAACATCGTGCAGCATTTCAGCGGAAACTTCGCCGGTATACGCACCAGTCGGTTCTGCCGCAAGGTTCTGCGCACCAAGTGTTACTGGGCAATCTGCCACCAACGATGCAACTTGTTCCAGATACACAAATGGCGGACAAACCAACACCTCGATTGCATCGTTGCCGCCAAGTCCAGACACGAGCCCGCGAACCAACTCCGCGATCGAAGCTCGGCTGCCGTGCATTTTCCAGTTTCCTGCGACTAGTGGTTGTCTCATGCCGGCTCGCCTTCGCTCATGGCGCGTGTTTCGTGAAAAAAAAGACGGGGAAGGGTAGCTTCCCAAATGTTGGAAATCAACGCCGGGTGGCAGTGGGCGCAACATCCGATGGTTTACCTGATGCCCACCTGCCTGACTGACTCGGCCAGTTCCTCAGCCACGCTGGTTACCTCGGTAGCATTTTCACCTTCGACCATGACCCGAATCACGGGTTCCGTGCCTGAAGCCCTTACGAGCACCCGACCACGGTCGGCCAATTGCTGCTCGGCTTTTGCTAGTGCTTTGCGGACTGACACCGATGCAGCTAGATCGATTGTCTTGGCGGTAGGGACATCGATCAGGGCCTGAGGATACCTAGGCATGTCTGCAACCAGTTCGGCTAACGAAAGACCCGTTTGCGTCATGATCGCAAGGATCTGTAAAGCAACCACTAGCCCGTCACCCGTTGTAGTCGTTCTCAAGTCAATAATGTGACCGGAAGACTCACCGCCAAGCTGCCCGCCTTTATCCTGTAGCATTTCACGGACATACCTGTCACCAACCTGGGCACGAACAAACGGAATACCGCGTGCCTTCAGCGCTTTCTCGAGTCCCAAATTGCTCATCAGTGTACCCACCACCGGCCCAACCAAGCTTTTATTGTCGTTACGGGCGTTCGCAATAACATACAACAACTGAACACCGTCAATAAGGTTGCCCGCGTGGACAACCATAACGACTCGATCGCCGTCGCCGTCAAGCGCAATACCTAGGTCAGCGCCCACACCTTTCACTGTCATTTGCAACAGTTCTGGATGGGTCGAACCGCACCCATCATTAATGTTCCGTCCGTTCGGTGAGCAACCAATCGGTACGACGTCAGCTCCGAGTTCCGTCAATACTCTGGGCGCAACTTTGTAGCCCGCTCCATGAGCACCGTCAATTACGATCTTCAGTTCGCTAAACCTAACATCGGTTGGGACCGTGCCAAGACAAAACCACTGGTATTGATCCGTTGCACTATCAACGCGACTGGCCCTGCCAAGCTGTTCCGATTCACGTGTCACAGGAGCCTCAATAAGAAGCCTTTCAATCTTAACTTCCACATGGTCCGACAACTTACGGCCGTCACGGTCGAAAAATTTTATGCCGTTGTCATAGTAAGGGTTATGCGAGGCACTAATCACGACCCCGGCATCCACACCTAGCGAATGAGTTAGGTAAGCGATTGCCGGGGTCGGAATCGGCCCCAATAAGAGGACATCCGTTCCGGCCGCTACAAAACCGGCCTCCAGAGCAGACTCAAACATGTAGCCTGAAACGCGGGTGTCTTTGCCTATCACAACGCTGCCACCTTCAGGTGCTAGCACTCGCGAAGCCACGCTAGCAAGACGTAACGCAAACTCAACTGTTAGCGGCTCATCACCCACGCGGCCGCGAATACCGTCCGTTCCAAAAAACCTTCTTCCCATTACGCCGTTGCCCTCCCCAAATCTGGCTCCCGTTCAAGTTTGGTCGCCTCCAGTACTCGCAACGCTTGCACCGTCGGCTCGACATCATGTGCCCTAATGATATGCGCGCCTTGCTGACGAGCCAAAATCGCTAACGTTAAGCTGCCTGCAAGTCGGTCTTCGTCCACAGTATGCTGGATCCGGCCCAGCATGGATTTCCTAGACAGGCCAGCCAACACAGGGTATCCGAGCCCAACCAGTTGGTTGAGGTAATGCAGCAGCTCAAAATTGTGTGTCAGGCTTTTACCAAACCCAAAACCGGGATCCAGAACAAGCTTATGTGGTGACATCCCAGCCTCGAGTGCAGCATCGACCCGCCCCTGCAAAAATTCTGATACTTCTTCGACAACGTTGTTGTACCGGGGATCATGTTGCATGTTACCGGGCTGCCCCTGCATATGCATCAGGCAAACCGGCACCCCTAGCTCCACTACCGTCGTCAGTGCACCCGCGGCTCGCAACGCATTTACATCATTAACCATAGCCGCACCCGCAGCGACTGCCGCACGCATGACTTCTGGCTTGGTCGTGTCGATCGAAATAGGGATATCGATTTGACGCCGAAGAGCTTCCACAACTGGAAGCACGCGGTCCAGTTCCTCCTGAAGTGACACGGGTAAGGCTCCGGGACGCGCGGATTCTCCTCCAATATCGAGAATATCCGCCCCCTGCTTTGCCATACGTGCCGCGTGTGCAACAGCAGCAGACGGCTCCAAATATCGTCCACCATCAAAAAAAGAATCGGGGGTAACATTGAGCACGCCCATAACCCGCGGGCGGGCCAAGGTCATGTCATGACTGAGGAACCGGAGTTTCACCGTGTTTGTGTAGAAAAATCAGGCTCAGCTTCGAACGAGAAATCCAGTTAATCAGTGCTGTTCGGCTGGCTTACCGAGCCCCGAATCGGGCTTGGTATCCAACTTGGATGTGCTCGCTGCCGGTTCCGCTGGGTCGCTGTCAATCCAGTCCTCCGGCGGCTGAGGCTCTTTTCCTTCCATTATTTCGGTGATCTGTTTAGTGCCAATGGTCTCGTACTTTATCAGTGCTTTAGCCATCACGTGCAGTTTATCGAGACCATCTTTGAGAACCTGCGTCGCATACTCATAGTTTGCGTCGACAATCCTACGAACTTCTTCATCGATGGCATGCACAGTGATATCAGAAACCTGTTTGTGCTGAGTCACGGATCGACCGAGAAACACCTCTCCCTCCTCTTCTGCATAGGTCAACGGGCCAAGGCGTTCTGATAACCCCCATTTGGTCACCATATTCCGTGCCAACTCGGTCGCGCGCTCAATGTCATTCGCAGCACCGGTTGTGACAGCATCTGCACCAAATACAAGTTCCTCGGCAATCCTGCCACCGAAAAGACTGGTGATTTGACTATTCAATCTCCGTTTACTGTAGCTGTACCGATCCTCTTCCGGCAAAAACATTGTTACGCCAAGTGCACGTCCGCGCGGAATGATAGTGACCTTATACAAAGGGTCGTGATCGGGCACAGAAAGTCCCACAATTGCATGTCCGGCCTCGTGATACGCCGTAAGCCTTTTTTCTTCTTCGCTCATGACCATCGAGCGACGCTCGGCGCCCATCATGATTTTGTCCTTCGCCTTCTCAAAGTTTTCCATACTGACCACACGGTTGTTCTGACGTGCGCCAAACAACGCCGCTTCATTGACCAAGTTAGCCAGGTCCGCACCCGAAAATCCCGGCGTACCGCGCGCAATGATCGACGGTTTCACGTCATCACCCAAAGGCACCTTACGCATGTGCACCTTAAGAATTTGCTCTCTTCCACGCACATCCGGTAACGGCACCACAACCTGTCTGTCAAATCGTCCCGGACGCAGAAGTGCCGGGTCAAGTACGTCAGGCCGGTTGGTTGCGGCGATTACAATGACCCCTTCGTTGCCTTCAAAACCATCCATTTCGACCAACAACTGGTTCAGGGTTTGTTCGCGTTCATCATGCCCGCCACCGAGACCTGCACCTCGATGCCGCCCGACCGCATCGATTTCGTCGATGAATATGATGCAGGGCGCAGATTTTTTGGCTTGCTCAAACATGTCTCGCACGCGCGAAGCCCCGACGCCGACAAACATCTCGACAAAGTCTGATCCGGAAATCGTATAGAAGGGCACTTTCGCCTCACCGGCGTTGGCGCGCGCCAGCAGTGTCTTGCCAGTACCCGGAAGCCCGACCAACAACACACCCTTGGGTATCTTGCCGCCAAGTTGCTGAAATTTAGCCGGGTCCATTAAGAATTCAACGATCTCGACCAGTTCTTCCTTCGCCTCCTCGAC
>JAYZJE010000213.1:0-7856 GCA_036164895.1 Pseudomonadota bacterium | reverse complement strand
GTACGCGTATTTTGCAGACAGCCTGTTCCGTGCGTTTGGAGAGCGACGTACGGCTGAGGCAATTCTTACTGTGTGCTTGATCGTCGGAATCACTGCTTCGAGTTGTATCACCTTGACTCTGCTGTTGATCGCTTTGAATATCATCAACGTTTAACCAGCATGATTTGCGGGGGGCGCGATCAAAGCCTGAAGTCGTTGCGCAGCTTGGTGTTGTCGTTCCGCATATCGTTAAGTCGACTCAAAAACATCGCAGCGCAATTTCATAATCACCGGCTAGTCGGTTCTGCATTCGGAGTCGCAACGCGGTTACCTAGCCAAGTATCCATATCGGACCGAATCTCGGACCGATATAGACGTATGGAAGTATTCTCAGGCCGGGTTCGCTGATTTGTGAGCCTCCTCGCCTCAGTCCGTGAGACAATCCCATATAAATGAGTCGTGGCAACGCGTTTATGCGGGTGTTCGCCCTGTGGCAAAATTACCGGACTCGGTTTAGGAATGTCTCGTAGCCATTTAACGTCCAGACTGCAAAAACACCATACGGGTACGGAAACCAGACAAGGATGAAATTCGCAACTACCCTCATCATCATGGCGGCAATCGGAGTCGGCGGCTATTACTGGTTTATTAATCAGGAGCAGGCGCCATCTGGCCGGGACCGAACGGCCGCGCCGGTGCTGGTAGTTGCGGCGCCGGTTGCATTGCAACCGCTTCAGGAGATCATCGAGGCTTTGGGAACTGCGCAGGCCAATGAGTCGGTGACGGTGACGGCCAGCCTGACCGACACGGTGCGCCGCATAAACTTTGGCGACGGTGGTTATGTCGAGGCGGGCGATGTGCTGGTTGAGTTGACCAGCGAGGAAGAAGAAGCACAGCTTGCCGAAGCACGAGCGGACCTCGACGAGGCGCGCCGGCAGCTGATGCGCCTGGAGGATTTGGACAAACGGGGCATTGTCGCGACCTCGGAGGTTGACATGGCGCGGTCGGCTGCCGAGGCGGCTGAAGCACGGCTGAATGCCGAATTAGCTCGGCTCAAGGATCGCCTGATCCGAGCCCCGTTCAGCGGACTGCTCGGTTTCCGTGAAGTGAGTCCTGGCACTATGCTGGGGCCCAGCGATACCATCACGACCATAGACGATGTGTCCCAGATCAAGCTCGACTTTACCGTGCCGGAGAAGTTTTTGGCGTTAATGCGGCCGGGCCGAAGAATCTACGCCACTGCCGTGGGTTGGCCAGGGCGTGAGTTTGAGGGTGTGGTGCGCGCAGTGGGCTCGCGTGTGGATCCGGTCACCCGGGCGGTGGTTGTTCGGGCGATCGTACCGAACGAAGACCGAGCACTGAAACCGGGTATGCTGCTGACAGTACGCGTTGTTGCGAAGGAGAGGACTGCGATCGTGGTGTTAGAAAGGTCGATCGTACAGGTGGGCAACAGCGCGTTTGTCTATATCGTTGGGCCAGACCAGCGTGCGTACCGGCGGGAAGTCCAGCTCGGAACCCGGCAACGCGGAATTGTAGAGATCTTGGTGGGGTTGGAAGTGGGCGAACGGGTCATCACCGAAGGCATTGTCAAGCTTCGCGAAGGGTTGCCCGTGAGGTTGGCGGGCGAAGACAGTGGGCCGCGAGTTGCTGAGCAGCGCTCCAAAAAACAGCAGGAGGCCGCTATTACCCGATCGGGTTCGGCAGCAGCTTCCGATCGAACTGGTGCCCCGGCGCGGAGTAACTGAGGGTTTGCTATGTGGCTATCTGATGTTTCAGTTAAACGGCCGGTATTTGCAACCGTAATCGCCTTGTTGTTGGTGGCTTTCGGTGCGCTTGCCTTCAATCAACTGGAGGTACGCGAGTATCCGGACATTTCAGCACCGATCATCTCCGTCAACATCGGGTACCCAGGAGCGTCGGCGGAAATTGTCGAAAGCCGTATCACCCAGATTCTTGAGGGTGAAGTCAGTGGCATCGAAGGCGCGAAGAGCATCACTTCACGCAGCGTTGACAGCATGGCGACGGTTTCAGTGGAATTCAGCCTCGATCGAGATATCGATCAGGCCGCGAACGACGTGCGCGACCGCGTGGGGCGGGTGGCCTGGATGTTACCCAACGACATAGACTCACCGGTGGTCTCTAAACAGGATGCGGACGCGCAACCGATCATATATTTGAATCTGATCGCTCCGAACATGAGCCTGATGGCGCTCACGGACTATGCCGAGCGGTATATTCGTGGCCGTCTTGCTGTCGTGCCCGGCGTCTCACAAATAAATATGAATGGTTTGGGCCGGCCATCGATGCGTATCTGGCTTGATCGGGTTGCGCTGGCTGCGCGGAGCCTAACCGTGACCGATATAGAAAATGCTCTGCGTCGCGAGAACATCGAGCTGCCGGCGGGCCGGGTCGAATCGCAGGACCGCGAATTCCAGGTTCGTCTCGCTAGGAATTTCCAAACCGCTCAGCAATTTCGGCAACTGGTCATCAACCGGGGTCAGGATGGTCACATCATTCGCCTCGGCGAGGTCGCTGACGTGGAGGTGGCGCCCCGTGAGACCCGCACGATGTTTCGAACCAATTTCCTCGACACCGTGGCGTTTGGCGTTATCAAGCAGTCAACGGCCAATACGGTGGAAGTTATCAACGGCATCAGCGAGGCACTCGAGCGCATTAACGCTGATTTGCCGGAAGGCATGTACGTAACCAAAAACGCCGACGATTCCGTATTTATTCGAACAGCGATCCGATCGGTTTATTTGACCATTGCAATAACGACAGTTTTGGTCGGCCTGGTGATCTTAGCTTTCCTCGGCAGTTTCCGGGCCATGCTGATTCCGGTCATGACGATCCCGATTTCTCTGACCGCAGCATTTATCGTGCTGACCTTGTTCGGCTACACAATCAACCTGGTGACACTGCTGGCGCTGGTGCTGTCGATCGGATTGGTTGTGGATGACTCGATTGTTGTGCTGGAAAACGTGCATCGGCGAATCGAGGGTGGCGAGGCTCCGTTGCTGGCCGCGTTCAACGGCACACGCCAGGTCGCCTTCGCGGTGATTGCCACGACGGCTGTTATTGTCGCTGTGTTCGCGCCGATCGCTTTCCTGCAGGACAATATCGGCCGGATTTTCGCCGAGCTTGCCGTAACGGCTGGCGCGGCGGTGATTTTCTCGAGCATTCTGGCTTTGTCGCTGGCGCCGATGATGTGCTCGAAACTGCTGCGGCCAGCCGCTCGCGAAAATCGAGGCACAAGGATATTGGACCGCGGATTTAACCGTGTGGCAGCTGCATACGAACGTACTTTGGAAGCCAGCCTTCGGGCGCCGGCACTGATCATTGCCATCATGCTAGGCATCGCGGTAAGCGTCTACATGCTTTATCAACGGATGCCGGAAGAGTACGCGCCGCAGGAGGACCAGGGGATATTTTTTGCGATCATCAGCGCTGCGGAAGGAACAACTCTCAGCCACATGAAGGCCCAGGTCGAAAAGCTCGAGGCACCTCTGGTACCGTTGGCCGAGTCCGGGGATATCAACCGTGCGTTAGTTCGAGTGCCGGGCTGGGGTTCGACCGCGCCCAGCGGTGGGATAATGATTGTCAGTATGGCGCCGTGGAATGAGCGGCAGATCGCAACGGATGACGTCCGGCGACGCATGGCGGCGCAGTGGAATGAGATCCCTGAAGTTCGCGTGTTTACGTTCATGCGCTCGGGTATCACACGCCAAGGCGGTGGTCAGCCGATCCAATTCGTGGTCGGTGGATCGAACTACGAGGAGCTCGCACGCTGGCGTGATGTGATCCTAGAGCGGGCCGCAGAAAACCCGCGTCTAAACCGGGTGGATTCGGATCTTAAGGAGACCCAGCCGCAATTGATAGTGCGCCTTGACCCAGACCGCGCGGCAGCACTCGGGGTGTCGGTACAGACGATCGGCGAGACGCTACAAACGATGATGGGTGAACGGGCGGTCACGACCTACGCCATTGACGGGGAAGAATATGACGTCGTGCTCCAGGCTAAAAAGGGGCAACGGGCCACGGCGAGTGATATGACCAACATCTACGTTCGCGGTGCGACACGCAACCGCCAACTGATCCCATTGTCGAATCTCATCACGACCGAGAACGTAGCCGGAACCGGGTCCCTGAATCGCTACAATCGATTGCGAGCCATCACGATCACGGCAACGCCAGAGCCGGGCTATGCGCTTGGGGACGCGCTGGAGTTTTTGGAGGATGTCGTCCGCAGCGAATTGCCGTCGACGGCACGCATCGACTACAAAGGCGAGTCACTCGAATACAAGGAAGCCGCAGGGTCAATGTATTTCACCTTCGGTATTGCCCTGCTGGTTGTTTTTCTGGTGTTGGCAGCACAGTTCGAGAGCTTTGTGCACCCGTTGATTATCATGATTACCGTGCCGTTGGCCTTGGCAGGGGGATTGCTTGGGCTGTACTTGACCGGGAAGACTCTCAATATTTACAGTCAGATTGGTGTCGTCATGTTGATCGGGATCGCTGCTAAGAATGGTGTGTTGATCGTGGAATTCATCAATCAGTTGCGTGATCAGGGCGTGGAGTTCACGAAAGCCATTGTGGATGGTGCGCGTGTTCGTTTTCGGCCTGTCGTCATGACAACCGTTGCGACGTTGATGGGCTCGCTACCACTGATGCTTGCTTCGGGGGCGGGGTCAGAGAGTCGTAGCACCCTGGGTATCATCATGTTCTCGGGCGTCGCGATGGCGGCAATGTTTACGTTGTTTGTGGTTCCGGGGTTCTACAGCCTGTTTGCTCGGGGTACTGGCACGCCCGATGCTGTCAGCAAAAAACTTGAGGCGATGCAGGCAGAAAGCTGACAAGCTATCGCAGCGATCGCTTGATCGTATCGCTGCACAATACTTGGAGAAAATCGGTAATCAAGCCGATCCGCACCGCACCTGCGGCCTCACCGGGCGATATCCTCGGGAGCCACTAGGATGAAAACAAGCACTGACAGAATTCTAACAACCCATGTTGGCAGTCTGCCGCGTTCTCAGGCCGTGGCTGATGTCGTATTCGGCCGGGACCAAGGTATCCTCGACGATCAGGCAGCCGCAGATCAGGTCATCGCGGACGCTGTTGATGAGATTGTGCGGCGTCAGGCTGAGGTCGGGATCGACGTGGTCAGCGATGGCGAGATGAGTAAGATCAGTTATGCGACGTATATCCATGAGCGTATCACCGGTTTCGGCGGCGATTCCTATCGGGAACCGGCTCAGGATCTGCTCGATTTCCCAGGAGTGCTAAGAAAACGCGAGGAATCCGGGGCCCGATCAGGCGCCCGCCCACCCCGCTGCATAGCCGAAATCGCGGTCAAGGATATGCAGCCGCTGCAGACGGATCTGGCTAACCTGCAGCGTGGACTCAACCATTCGAGCGCAGTCGAGGCATTTATGAACGCTGCTTCGCCCGGCGTGATTGCGTTGTTTCAGCCGAATGACTACTACCCGACTCATGAAGCCTATGTGGAGGCTCTCGGCGAGGCTATGCGCGCTGAGTACGAGGGCATTGTCGATGCCGGGTTTTTGCTGCAAATCGATTCGCCGGATATCGGCATGGGCAGGCATACGATATTCCGAGACAAAAGCGATGAAGAGTATTTGCGCTTGGCTAATCTGCATATCGAAGTGCTTAATCACTCGCTGCGTAACATTGCCGCAGACCGCGTTCGACTGCACGTGTGTTGGGGAAACTACGAGGGTCCACACCACCTCGATGCGCCAATGGAACTGGTTTTGCCAGTCGCGCTAAAGGCCAACGCGCAGGCTTTGCTGTTTGAATCATCTAATCCACGGCATGCTCATGAGTGGACGGTGTTTCGTGACACTGAAATTCCTGAGGACAAAATTCTGGTTCCCGGTGTCATCGATTCAACCACCAATTTCATTGAACATCCGCGGTTGGTGGCCGAACGTATCCGCCGCTTCGCCAACATTGTCGGACGCGAGCGCGTCATCGCGGGAACCGACTGCGGGTTTGCCACCTTTGCAGCGTTTGGTACGGTTGATGCTGACGTCGCCTACGCTAAGCTGGGTACGCTCGTCGAAGGGGCACGAATTGCCACTACCGAGTTATGGGCAACGGCGGCCTGACCTCAAACGCTCCCACCCAAGTGTCCGAACCCCCCGCCACTGTGCGGGTTTTGTTGGTCCGGAGCGAGACACATCACCTGTTTGGGTGATATACGGGAATCAAACTAGGGCCCCCGAGCCTTGCGCTTGGCGATCTACGACCGCCTGGCGCCTCCGCTGGGGAAACAGCCGCGTCACACTGGCGCCAATAAGAAATAAGAATAATAAGAATAATAAGAATAAGGAGATGGACATGCGCAAGCTTTTAATCTTATTCGTGTTTATTAATATGGCCTGCACTCAGGCGCCGGCGCCTGATCAGGCGCCAATTCGATTCGCAGACGTAAGTGAAGAATCGGGCATTCTCGATGCCGGTGTAAATGGAGCTGGCGTGGCGTTCTGGGATTACGACCAGGATGGTGACGTCGACGTATACATCACAAATTCAGATTCTGGAACAAATCTCCTCGGCATTCACAACCGTCTTTGGGAGAACGACGGCACCGGTAAGTTTCGGGATGTATCCGAAGAGCGTGGTGTGGCCAACCTCGGTGGTCTAGGCCGGGGTATTTCATGGGGTGACTACGATAACGATGGAGATAGCGATCTGGTGGTCGGCAATATGCCCAACAGCGATCGCGGCGACGACATAATCCCTGCGACATTGTATAAAAACTTACTGACCGAGACCGGCGAGCCCAATTTTGAAAACGTGACGCGCGCGGCAGGTTTGATGCGTGCGGAATACCCTAAGGATGCCAGAGTCGGTGGTTTCAGCAATACATCGGGCGGCATTGCCTTTGCGGATTACAACAATGACGGTGCTCTCGACGTCTTGTATCGAACGACCGACGACGATGTGGATCAGGCGCTGTTTCGCAACAACGGTGATGGTACGTTCACGGAAGTCACTACCGAGGCCGGCGTCAGGGTCCTTGACCACGAGCCCGAGCATGATGGCCAGGGGGCTTCGGGCTGGTTTGATTTTGACCAGGATGGGCACTTGGATTTGCTGAGCCCAAACGAGGGTTCGCCCAACACGCTGTTTCGCAACAACGGCGATGAAACCTTTACTGACGTGACCAAGAATCGGCAGCCGCCGTCAGGTGTGCCGCTGTTTAACGTTGGCAATGCCAACGGCGTATGCCTAGGTGATATTGATAACGACGGCGATGTCGACGTTTATTTCCCCAATGGGGATCAAGGGAATCGTCTGATCCGCAACGATTTAAATGAAACCGGAGCAGCACAATTTACCGACATCACTATAGCGTCCGGCACCGGTGACATGGGCGGAGCACGTGGCTGCACGATGGCCGACTACGACAACGATGGCTATTTAGATATTTATGTAAACAACGGTGGTTTATCCAACGTGCTGTTCAACGACATCACCGATCCGGAGTTCTCGCCGTTTGTGCAGTTTTATGTCGCGGTTGAGCCTGGGCATAACGTGCTGTATTGGAACAATGGTGACGGGACCTTCACCGACGTGACCGAAAGCGCGAACGCTGACGCTTATAATGTTGGCGTCGGTGTTGCATCAGGAGACGTTAATGGGGATGGCTTCCCGGACATTATTGCAACCGGACGTTCGCACTACACCAACGGCAAACTGATCAGCCAGCAGCAGCACAACTGGTTGTTGCTGAACCAGGGTAACGACAACAACTGGGTGCAAGTGAAGTTGACCGGCACTAAAAGCAATAGAAGTGCCTTCAATGCGCGTGTCACAGTGACCTCTGGCGACCATGTCGTGACTCGGGAGTT
>JAYZJE010000212.1:0-7703 GCA_036164895.1 Pseudomonadota bacterium | reverse complement strand
CACCTGTATAACCAGAATTTCGATCCTCGCATCGAGCAATTGTTTTCTCAGCATGTTCAGTTGTCCCAGTTGGTTAACGGGCCCGACCTGGACTTGATGATAGGTCTTGTCATCCAAGGTAACTTTTTGGATATATGAGACAATCCCGAGCAGAGCCAACCGGGCCTTTATTCGGTCAGCGTTGGCGAAGCTGGAAAATGATCCGGCCTGTAATACATATACACCCGGCACCATGACCGCTGCACTGCGGTTGCCAGGCACCGCGTTGAGGTCCTCTTCTGGTAGGACGACTTCGAACTTAGGCAGCAGCTCATAGAAGCTGAATCGGGGTTCTGGATCCGGTTTCATGCCCGCGTCGTTTTGTGCAGCGTTCCGCGACTCGCCTGCTGCCGTTGCCGGTCGGTCCTCAACCGTTACTGGCGGCCACCGATCGCTGATATAGATTGCCACTGCTATGATGAGGCCGATACCGATTCCTACCAGCAGCCATACCCATCCGGGCATCGGGTGCTGTTTTCTACGACCGGCCTTTCTCGTTCTTTTTTTTGCCTTTTTTTTTCTGGGTTGCGTCATGCTCACATCGACTCGGGTGCGTCGACGCCTAGTAAAATCAGCCCATTTTGCAGTACCTGTTGCGTTGCCAGCACAAGCATCAAGCGCGCGTTGCGTAGAGCTTCGTCGTCAACGATAAACTGGTGTGCGTTGTAATACACGTGAAAATTGTGTGCGAGTTCGCGTAGATAATGTGCAACATATTGAGGGGCCCTTTGGCGGGAGGCCGCGTCAAGAGTTTCCGGGAAACGCGTTAGCTGCTGCATCAAGGCCTGCTCCGGTTCCTCGGTGAGTCGATCGAGACTACATCTTTCCATGTTGCTATCCCAAGTGTAACCACGAGCGTCAAGCTCACGCAGCACGCTGCAGACCCGCGCGTTGGCATACTGAATGTAATACACTGGGTTTTCATTCGAACGGGCTTTGGCTAGGTCGAGGTCAAAATCCAGATGTTGTTCATTAGAACGCAACACAAAAAACAGTCGCGCCGCATCGTTGCCGACTTCGTTACGAAGCTGGCGCAACGTAATAAAATCGCCAGAGCGGGTTGACATCTGCACTTTCTTTCCACCGCGATATAGCACAACGAACTGGACTAGTTGGACTTCCAGCGATTCAGGTGGTTCTCCCATCGCCTCAAGGCCGGCTCTGACCCGGGTTACATAGCCATGGTGATCAGCGCCGAGCACGTCGATCAATGTTTCGAAGCCGCGTTCGCGTTTGTGCAGGTGGTAGGCTATGTCCGATGCAAAATAGGTTGTTCGGCCATTGTCACGCACGACCACGCGGTCTTTTTCATCACCGAAATTGGTTGCTCGAAACCAAACAGCACCGTCGCGCTCGTAGGTCATGCCATTTTTTTTGAGTAGTTTGAGAGTTTTTTGAATGGATTGACGATCATCGAGGCTTCGCTCCGAAAACCATTCGTTCGGGCAGACTCTAAACTCAGCTAGATCTTCTTGTATATCTGCAAGTATTGAATGCAACGCGGTGTTGAGAATTGCCAAGAACCCCTCCTCACCCAGAGCGATGCGGGCCTGCTCGATCAGGTGATCGAGGTGCGCGTCACTGTCGCGCTTGTCACCGGGCAAGCTGCGGAACAACTCATTCGGAATCGCTGCAAAGGATGGGTCCAATAATTTCGTCGTGGCGGCGGCAATTTCTCGAACATACTCACCACGGTAGGCACCACTCGGAAATGTGATTTCCGCGCTGGCGTCTTCTAGCATCCTGAGCCATACACTGAGGGTTAGAATGTCCATCTGCCGGCCAGCATCGTTGACGTAATATTCGGTAAGGACTTCATAGCCGGTCGCTTTTAGTAATAGCGCAACGCTAACGCCGGAATCGGCGTGGCGTCCGTGGCCGACGTGCAGAGGGCCGGGGGGCTTTGCTGAGACGTATTCAAGCAGAACTTTATGGCCGCCTCCGAGGTCACTTTTCCCATACTGATTACCTCGATCGATGATCGAGCAAAGTTCGCGATGAAATGCCTGGCTGCTTAAACGAAAATTTATGAAACCGGGACCGGCAATCTTGACCGACTCCACCAGGCTTGATTCCGGCAATTTTTCGATGATCGACGCCGCCACCTGCCGCGGCGGCTGCCCCAGGGACTTTGCGAGACGCATTGCGATATTGCTGGCATAGTGCCCGTGTTGTGGATCACGGGAGCGCTCGACTTCTGGGCGGGCGCTTACATCGATCGTGCCTGCGTTTTCCGCTGCAAGCGCTTTGATCGCCTGTTGAATAAGTTTTAGAACTTGATATTTCAAAGTTAGGCATCCACGAGATGGCGCAGTTTAACCCGCCTTTTGGTAATGGCGTCAGAACAGCTCGACTGGATCGATGTCCAGAGACCAACGTACTCTGCGGCTAGATGGCAGGTTGGGCAATTCAGCGCGCCAATTCTTGAGAAAAATCTGTAGTTCGCTGCGCTGCTGGCTTTGTAGCAGCAGCTGCGCTCGGTATCGACCGGAACGCCGTTCCATCGGTGAACTCGCTGGGCCGAGAATTTGAATGCGGTTGTTTGCATATCGCTCCGTGCAGCCCCGGGCCTGGGTTAGAAATTCGAATAGCGGACCACGGTGGGTGCACTCTGCTCGCAGCAATGCAAGATGGCTGTATGGTGGCCATGCAGTCTTTTTCCGCTCCTCGAGCGCTTCTAGTGCGAATCGGCCGTAACCATGCTTTAGAAGTGTATGCAGCAGCGGATGGTCGGGGTATAGCGTTTGCACATACACTTCACCGGACTTTTCCCCGCGGCCAGCTCGACCTGCCACCTGAATGACCGTCTGTGCGAGCCGCTCGCTGCTTCTGAAGTCGGTTCCAAATAAACCATGGTCGGCATCAATGATTCCAACTAGAGTGACTTCGGGAAAGTCATGACCTTTGGTCAACATCTGAGTGCCGAGCAATATGCGGGATTTCCCGGACCTAATGCTCTCGAGTCGTCGCTCCATTTCGCCCCGTCGCCGTGTCGTATCGCGATCGATGCGCACCAGCGGTTGTCCCGGAAACAGTCGCTCCAATGCTGCCTCTACCCGTTCGGTTCCTTGGCCGACCGGATGCAGCAGCTGACCGCAGTCGGGGCAATGCTCCGGAGCGGCTCGCTTGCTGCCGCAGTGGTGGCAGGCGAGAATCGAACGCTTGTGGTGCAGCACCATACGTGCATCGCAGTGGTCACACTCGATCACCTGACCACAACCCGGGCACATCATCGTCGGCGCATAACCACGTCGATTGAGAAACAGCAGTACTTGGGCGTCGTTGCCGAGGTGGCGTTGTAGCGCGTTGATCAATGGCTCGGTCAGGCCATCCTGCGTTGGTTGAATACGCAGATCGATTAGCCGCATTGTCGGTGGGCGCGCCATACCAGCCCGCCGCGGCAATTCGAGGTGGGTATAGCGTTTTGTGCGGGCATTGGCGACGCTTTCAAAAGACGGTGTCGCTGATCCAAGCATCACAGGGATCGCAGCTCGCCGTGCACGAACCACGGCGAGATCACGGGCCGAATAACGAAACCCCTCCTGCTGTTTATAAGAGACGTCGTGCTCTTCGTCGACGATGATCATCCCGAGTTGAACGAACGGGGTGAATATTGCAGAACGGGTTCCGACCACAACCTTGGCATGGCCATGTCGCGTATCCAGCCACGCCTTCAAACGCTGCCTGTCGCTGAGTCCGGAATGCAGTACAACGACGGGGGCATCGACTCGGCGCCGAAAGCGGTCGACTAATTGCGGCGTTAGCCCAATTTCCGGGACCAGCACCAGTACTTGGCGGCCGGCGTTAATCTGTCGCTGAATCAGGCCCAAGTACACTTCGGTCTTGCCACTGCCTGTAACACCTTCAAGCAAGTAAGCTCGGAACCCCTGGTCCTGCACTTCTTCCAAAGCCGCAGCCTGGCGTTAGTTCAGTCGCGGTGGCGGCTCGAGTGGCAGTGTAGGGGAAGCCTCCGGCAGAGCTTTTTCTTGGATCAACCAGCCCTTGCGTTCCAGCGCCGTGGCGATTCGCTGCCAACCGGTTGCAAGCTGGCGCATTTCGCTGCGGGTAAAGCCTGCCGGAGCGGTTGCAATCTCACGCAAAACTTTCGCTTGCGCCGGGGCGCGGGAGGCCAGCGTTTCGAGATCCACATCAAGGCCTCCTGAAGTGATCCGCCAGCGAACGTCCTTTTCCAACCCTGCTTGCCCACCACGTCTCAGAATCGCTGGCAGCGCGGCAGCAATCACCTCACCGGGCGGGTGCAGGTAGTAGCCCGCGCTCCACTCCAGCAAACCCATAAGTTCGAGGTCCAGCAACGGTTGGTCGTCGAGAATCTCAAGAACACGACGCAACCGCGTTCGCGGGAGCGTTGTGGACTCCGTTACCGTGGCGATAATCCCGATGCGTTGTGAGCTGGCGAAAGGGACGCGGACCCTCTGGCCGGGGCGCGGAGGTATGTCACCGGCAGGTAGGTAATCAAAAAGGTGAGCGATCGGCGTGTTCAGTGCGACCTTAATTATGGAATCCTTATTCACCGTGCTATCGCCATTGGCCCGCCAGTAGCGGGGATAGACAGTTGTCCACAAAAACTGTGGATAACTTTGTGTGCTTTTTGGGGCAAAGGACGCTGGGGCCGCAAGACTGCAACAACTCCTTCAATCTGTGTAAAAATTGATCGGAGCCAACTTATCTTTTTAAATCAATAATTTAGTATATTCCTGTAATTCGACCTCACCGCAGTGCTGAGTAACTTCGCAGGCAGGCCGAATCATTGTGCATAAATCCAGACATGCGCATAGCGGAGGTCAACCGGAATCACGCCGAATCGTTATATTGCCTGAATACACATGCAAAAGCTGCTTGCACGTGCAGGCAATGAGTTGGCGATGGTCGGTTTAGCCGGTTTTGGCTGAACTGACCTATATAGGCTATTCGAGGTGCGATATTGACGACATTGGGTCTATATTGGCGATCTGCCAGATCTGCCTGGCAACGGGAGGAGGCTCTGGACGACAGTGGTTCAATGGAAGCGTTTCTCGCCGAGGTCGAATGCCGGGCCTTTCATATCGCTAGGATAGCAATTGGTGATGCGGACGAGGCTTTGGACATCGTGCAGGATGCAATGATCAAACTGGTGAGGCGCTATGCGACTCGGCCACCGGGCGAATGGCGGCCGTTGTTTTATCGCATCCTTCGCAACCAGATTGTCGACCAGCAACGTCGGCGGGCGGTCCGGAATCGCTTCATGGCATGGCTGCCGCGAAACGAGACCGACAAGAAAGACTTTGATCCAGTTGATGCTGCGACTGCGCAGCAGTCATTGGAACCCGAGCATCAGGTTGAGATGGGACAGACTATGTTGGCGCTGGAAGCCGCCGTCGAAGCGTTGCCGGCGCGGCAGCAACAGGCATTTCTGCTGCGCACCGTCGAGGAGCTGGATGTTGCCGAAACGGCAGAGATCATGGGTTGTTCACAGGGTAGTGTTAAGACGCATTTGTCAAGGGCCGTGCACCGACTGCGGGGGGTATTGGGTGAGTAATGGCTATGAATCGAATTGATCAACCGATAATGGCGGCAGATGATTCCTTTGTCGAGCAGGCCGGCAGGCGGCTGCGCGATGGTGTGAAAACACTGGATGCCACAACACGGTCACGACTGAACCGAGCTCGGCGAAAAGCCTTGCTGGAATTGCGCGACCGCAGTCGAATGCAGCGTTGGATTGCTGACCAGTGGGGGCCGGCAGTCGGCGCCACATTCATTGCGCTGCTGGCCGCAGGACTTTGGTTTGGTGTCGGCATGCAAACCGCAAGCGAAAATATGCCAATGCAGACCGCGGGTGCACCGGTGGACCTCGGTGATCTCGCAGACCTGGATATGTTGCTGGCGGATGAGAACCTTGAAATGATTGAGGATTTACAGTTTTACTTGTGGATGGATGCCGAATTGACCCGGCAGCGTTTAAAGGCGACAGGTTAACGGTCCGGTCGTCGGACCGGACACAGCTATGGGTATCCTGCGTGACGCGTTACTTGGGGCGATGTTTTGCGGGGTATACGCAATGGCCGTCGCTGCTGATGAACAGGAGCAACCCGAAGCAGAGTTGCTGGACTTTCTTGGTATGTGGGAAGAAAACAATGGCCAATGGGAATTGTTTGTAGACATTGCGAGCGACATCGATACTGAGAGCGAGGTTGAGCGTTCAGCTAACCGTGATACAGGACTGGATTATGAATAAGGGTTTGACAATTGGCGTAATGGTGGTACTGGCTGTCTGGATGCCATTATCGGCAGCTTATGGGCAGGAAGAGGCGCTGAACTGGAAAAACTTGACTGTTGAACAACAGCAGTTGCTGAAGGGATTCGAAAAAGAATGGTCTGAGCTCGATACGCAGCGGCAAAACCATCTGGTGCGAGGAGCAGAGCGCTGGTCAGAAATGTCCTCCGATCAGAAGGGCTTGGCGCAAGCTCGATTCCAACGTTGGAAACAGTTTTCACCGACACAACGCGCACGCATCCGCGAGCAGTATCAGGTGTATCGCGAAATGCAGCCTGAGGATCAGCGCCGGGTCCGCGAGAATTTCCAGCGTTTCCAAAACCTGTCACCGGAGCGTCAGGAGCAAATCCGCGACGGCTGGGGCCAACTCTCGCCGAATCAGCGCAAGCAACCGCAGCGGCGCATGGAAGCCTGGCGGCCAGTCTCCCCGGAGAGGCGCCAGCGGCGAATGGATAGTTTGCAGGAAAGGACTCCGCAGCAGCGTCAGCAAAAACAACGACGGTTGAAGGAAAACGCTGGAAACGGCGGAAACTAGAGCCGCAACAGCAACGGAAATAGTCGTAAGCATGGCGGCGTGGATTAGTCCCGGGTCACCTACCCAGCTGGGCGTCGGCTATAGCTGCTTGATCGCCTGGACCAGAATAGCCATCGCCTTACTGCCCCCGTGTAGCACGCGTGTGTTGTCCAGGTAAAACAGCATATTATCGATGTTCGGAAAACTTATTTTCTAGACGAATGGTTTTTTGGGCTTGTCTAAATGACAAGCGGTTATTTTTTTACTCTTACCGTTGTTTTAGGCTTTAAATTCTGCAACCAAGGAAGTGATCGAGGCTTTAGCATCACCAAAGAGCATTCGTGCGTTTGCTTTAAAAAACAAAGGGTTTTGTATGCCTGCAAAACCTGGAGCCATTGATCTCTTTAAAACAAATGTTGTTTTTGCTTTATCGACATTAATAATGGGCATGCCATATATTGAGCTTTGCGGATCGTCTCTCGCTGCTGGATTTACAACATCATTGGCGCCAATCACTATACACACATCTGTTGTTTCAATTGTGGGATTAATATCATCAGGCTCAATTAATTTGTCATAGGAAACATTGGCTTCAGCTAGAAGTACATTCATGTGCCCTGGCATCCTGCCAGCTACCGGGTGGATTGCGTATTGTACTTCACTGCCATTTTCCTCCAAGAGCTCTCCAAGCTCTCTAACAGCGTGTTGGGCTTGCGCAACTGCCATCCCATAACCGGGCACAACGAGAACTGAAGAAGCTGCCTCGAGAATCAAATAAGCATCTTCAACATTAATTGGTCTTATCTCACCTTGCTCATCAGATGAGCCATTCACACTGATGACTGAACCAAAACCACTAAATAAGACGTTCGTCAAAGA
>JAYZJE010000211.1:0-3366 GCA_036164895.1 Pseudomonadota bacterium | reverse complement strand
CGCTACGAATATTCGGTGGATCAGCTGATTATCGGATTCAAGTGTCGTCAGCAGCTGACCTATGCTTTGGTGCTGGGTAAATTGGTGAATAGCGACGCCGGAATTTGCGCCGTACGTTTGCAGTTCGAACATCTCTAAAGGCCGGCGCGACGGAGGTTCAGGTCTGGTCAGTTACTGGGTTGTTGCTGTGATCTTCAAACGCCGCTAAATGTGTAGTCAAGAGCCATACCGAAAAAGATAACTCCGCCAAAATAGTTGTTATTCGAAAACGCGCGAAAACATCTGTCTGGATCACGTTGTCGAATCAAGGTGTGTTGGTACAGCATGAGTATGGCACCAAACCCGACACCGATAAAATACCACAGCCCCATTCCGGCCATCTTTCCAACTAACACCAGCGCTATTAGCAACAGCAGTTGCAGTAGCGTAATTATGAACACATCTGCTTGCCCGAGCAGAATTGCCGTTGATTTGATACCTATACTGAGATCGTCTTCGCGGTCGACCATCGCATAAATGGTGTCATAGGCTACGATCCAGGGCAAAGCAGTGAGCCACAACAACCAGGCCAGAAGTGGAACTTCGCCTGTCTGCGCTGCGAACGCCATTGGAATACCCCAGCCGAACGCTACGCCGAGAATCAGTTGCGGTATGTGTATATAGCGTTTGCTGAAAGGGTAAATGATCGTTATCAGCGCGCCAATCGCCGCAAGTAGCTGGGTCAGGCGATTCATTGTCAGAACTAGAGCAACGGCAACGAGCGACAATGCGACAAATAGCACGATTGCCTCGACAGAACTAACTTTGCCGCTTGCCAACGGCCGGTCCCGCGTTCGGCGCACGCTCGAATCAAATCGACGATCGGCGAAATCGTTGATTACGCATCCGGCGGATCGCATCACGATTACGCCGAGCACAAACACCGTGAATACTCCAGGGTCGGGGTGCCCTTTCCCGGCAATCCAAAGTCCCCATAAGGTTGGCCACAGTAGTAGCCAGGTCCCGATTGGCCGATCCAGTCGCATCAAGCGCCCGTACTGAAACGCGTGATCGAGCAAATCAACGCCAAGTGTATTTCTGCGACGGGATTTCAACGCTTGCATTTGCTTTTGTTCAAGTCCAGGAATTCTTTTGCGCGCTGTGATTACCGATGTTCCTTAGAGCGGTTTCCACAGGCAAGTAGCCCCGGTAAAAATACTTCGATAACGATCAACTCGTGACCCCGGATCGTGAAAGTGGAGCGACGTGCCCACAGTGGACCGGTTATAGACAATCTCCCTAAGGGGTAAATGTCAGAGTCACATGTCCCCACACAGGCAAATGCGAAATCACTGCGGGTAACATCGGCAAGGGATTGCAGCCGTTCTCCCAAGGGCTCGGCACCCAAGGTCCGTAACCATGGGTGCATGTTTGCAGTGGATTCCGATACATTCGTTTGTGCATAAATGCAGGGTTCTTCACCGCACCACATGACAACCTCACGTTTGAACTCATATGTTGCGATCGATGAATTTGCTAACGTCAGTGCATCCCAGTCGGCACCAGGCCCGTGTAATACTTCCAGGCGGAAATGCGCTCCGCACAAGCTCCGCAATCGTTTGGTCAGGAGCCCTTTTTCCAGTAACCATGACTGCATTGGCGGGTTGATCTGCTCCTCCTGAACGCCCTGCTCGGTCAGCCATGTTATCTCCCGGAGGCTTTCCAACGAACGATACTGGTTAGAATTCATGTCTTGTCTGGTTGTTCTTTTTCTCTAGAGTCTAACTGATTCGATTTGGGCTAACCGGCCCCGGGTCAGTCGATCTCTGACCGTTTCCCGATTTTGGTGGCGTGCGTCAGGCAGTTAGACATTTCCGTAACGATTATCCGGTCCGATCCAGCGTTGCACCATTCGTTCGACAGCCGCGCGGTCGTTTTCCAACAGATACCGGGAGAACTTCTGGACGGTGGGCAGCAGGGACGCGTCACGGACAAGGTCAGCCACGCGGAATTGCATCAGGCCGGTCTGTTTTTTGCCGAGTACTTCGCCTGGCCCACGCAGTTCAAGGTCTTGCTGAGCAACCTCAAACCCATCATTGGTCTGACGCAAAACCGCCAGCCGCCGTTTTGCGACTGCAGACAGCGGGCGCTTATACATTAGCACGCAGCTGCTTTGGCGGGTGTGCCGACCGACCCGTCCGCGCAGCTGATGCAGTTGGGACAATCCCATACGTTCTGCGTTCTCGATGATCATCAGGCTCGCAGCAGGCACATTGACCCCGACCTCGATTACGGTCGTGGCGACCAACACACCCAGCTTGCCCGTTGCGAACTTTTTCATTACGCGGTTCTTATCCTCAGTGCGCATTCGGCCGTGAATTAATCCGACGCCGATTTCCGGCAAGCTTTCAGTGAGCATAGCGTGAGTTGATTCAGCGGCCTGATAATCCAAGGCATCCGATTCCTCTATCAGCGGACATACCCAATATGCGCGTTGCTCCTGCCTGCACGCCTCGCGCACCCGCGACACCAAACTTGCGCGCCGGTCGTCAGGCAGTACCACGGTTTTTACTGGAAGCCGTCCCGGAGGCATTTCTCGGATCGAGGAAACATCGAGGTCTGCATATAGGGTCATTGCCATTGTTCTTGGGATTGGGGTCGCTGTCATGACGAGTTGGTGCGGCCGCAAGTCGCCAGTCACCCCTTTTTCCATCAGGGTAAGGCGCTGGTGCACACCGAAACGGTGTTGCTCGTCAACGATAACCAGCACGAGGCTGTGATAGAGAACCGCTTCCTGAAACAGCGCGTGTGTGCCGACAATGAGTTGTGCACTGCCGTCTGCAATTGCAGCATAGGTTTTGGTCCGCGCCTTTCCTACTAGACTTCCAGACAGCGAGGCAATGCTAACGCCCAGCGGTTCCAGCCAGTGTCGAAAGTTATCGCAGAGTTGCTCGGCAAGCAGCTCAGTCGGAGCCATGATGGCGGCCTGGTGACCAACAGCCACCGCGCGTAGCGCTGCCGCTGCCGCTAACACAGTTTTGCCACAACCAACGTCGCCTTGTAGCAGGCGCATCATCGGGTGGGGCCGTGCGAGGTCCCCCTCTATCTCTTCCACCGCGTTTTCCTGATCGCCGGTCAGTGTAAAACCTAGATGCTCCAGAAAACGGCTGCGCAGTTGCGCTTCTATGCCGAGCGACACCGCAGCTTGCTGCTGGCTGCGGTCCTTGACGCGTCGCAGGCTCAGGTGGTGGGCCAGAATCTCTTCGAACGCAAGGCGGCGCTGTGCGGGATGGCGGCCCGCCTCGAACACCTCAAGATTGGCGTTGCTAGGGGGTTGATGCAGGTCGGTGATCGCTTTCTGCAACTCGGGTAGTGATAGTTCGGCAA
>JAYZJE010000210.1:0-7906 GCA_036164895.1 Pseudomonadota bacterium | reverse complement strand
GATACAGCCAACATGGTCCTTGGTATGTGCCTGTTCGAGAGTGATAATCTTGATGGGGCAAAAAATGCTTTTCGTCAGGCTGCCAGAGACGGGCGCAGCAAAAAAAACGCCAACTCGTGGCTGAATTTCATTCAGAATGAGCAGGAACGGTTGAAACAACTGCAGCGGCAGCTCGATTCAATGAGGCAGGCGAGCCTCGGAGCTCCCAATACTTACTGAGCCCATTCGCACTAGGCGTGTGCAGGCCTAGGCAGGCTTTGAGTGCAAACTGAGATGTCACAAATGTTCTCTATTTCGGAGAATGTGCGCCCTTAGTGTAAGCCAACCCCGGAAGATTGATTGCTGATGCCTAAAATTATCTACCACGCTCGGGACGGGGCGGTCCATGAATTGGAAATAGACGCCGGGTATACCGTTATGGAAGGTGCTATTGACCACGAGGTGCCAGGCATCGTGGCGGAATGTGGTGGCGCCTGCGCGTGTGCGACCTGCCACAGTTATATCAACGAAGAGTGGCTGAAAAAATTGCCAGCGATTGAAGACATGGAGGATGCCATGCTGGACTCAGCTCAGGATCGGCGTGAAACCCGCCGCCTAACTTGTCAGATCGAAGTTACAAGCGAACTGGATGGTCTGGTCGTCACCGTTGCGGATAACGGTGATTAGAGTGTTTTACAAAGCGGAAGAATCAACCATTACGCTATTCGTTGGAAATATCTTCTCAGCCGTCCTGAATGGCATCATGATCCTGTTTGTCGATATTGTTAGATGAACAAGACCTTACGGTTAGACGACCGTTTGTATGATTACCTGCTTTCCGTGTCTTTGCGGGAGCCGGATATTCTAGCCCGACTGCGCAACGAAACGTTGAATCGGCCCGACGCGGGAATGCAGATTTCTCCGGAGCAAGGGCAATTCATGGCGCTGCTCCTCAAACTTATTGGAGCTCGTCGCACCTTGGAAGTTGGTACTTTTACCGGGTACAGCGCATTGGTTTGTGCTCTAGCGTTGCCTCAAGATGGACAACTTATAACGTTGGACATCGACGAGGGAACGACAGCGATTGCGCAGCGATACTGGGCGGAAGCAGGAATTGAAAACAGGATTGAACTTCGCTTAGGCCGAGCAGAAGACAGTTTGCGTAATTTTCTCGACAGTGGCGACCAAGGCAGCTTTGATTTCATGTTTATAGATGCTGACAAGACCAGTTATTCGATTTATTACGAAATGGGGTTGCATTTATTGCGTTCCGGCGGCCTGTTGGTCTTCGATAATGTGCTATGGGCAGGGCGGGTGGCAGATCCTGATGCGAAAGATGCTGACACGCAGGCGCTGAAGGCGATCAATCTGAAAATCCATGCAGACCCGCGGGTCGACATTTCAATGGTGCCGATCGGAGACGGCCTGACATTGGCGCGCAAGCTGGGTTAACCGAGCAACTGTTCTACCGCGGTGAGTCAGGGATCTACGCTGGTAGCAGCAATTCAACTAATTCACCGGCGGCACCGCGGCAGCATCCAGCCAGACGCTCCTGATACGGAGGTCCAGAAAAGCTTTGTAGTCCGTTAACGATCCCTGGTGCGGTGTTGCACTGGAAGCTAACGATCGCGATTCCCGGAGGTAATTCACCCAGCCGGACATTACGTGGCGCGGCAGCAGCCGGAAACTCGTCCACCTCGATAAACGACTGATCCCGCAATGACAGTGCTGCAATCGGATACCTTTGCTCTAGGGGTAACCCGAATGCTTTTGAAGCCACGGTAATCCTGGATTCCAGAACCGCAGCCTCTGGCACATCAAACTGCCGTTCATAGAAATTTTGCATCCTGCTGATGGATTCGCCGGCCAGAATAACAATAAAACCGCGGTCAACTGGGCATCTCGCCGACGGCAAATCGAGGCCCGGGACGGGGTTTTTAATCTGTGTCAGATACAGTATTTCATCCGCGGGCCCGCGCAGCTGCATGGCTCGAATGTCGTCGGTAAACGAGAGGTTCTTCGGGGGACCAATAATTTCGAACGCTGAACCATCGAGGTTATCCGCAAGCTGATCGACATCTTGAACGACCAATTCGGATGCGCTCCATCCATAGGTGGTATACGGCACATAGGTGGGATCCGTCGGCCACTCGATAAAGCGAAACATAAACTCGCTGTTGCTGGTCGGACACATCAGAATAAACGGGGCCCCAATCATCGATTCTGCGTTCCAAAGTGCGGCCTGGCCCGCAGATACCGTTCCTGAATCAGTGCGTCGATAACCCAGAAAATCTGTGTACGCGACTTCGATAGCCCCAAGATCAGGCGCACGCACGGTAACGCAGGTAATATTTCCCAGCGACGAACAGTTCGATTGGCCGGACACCTTAGATGATGCCCTCGGACTTGAGTTTGGCCATGCGTTTCGTCGAGAGGTTCAGTAGCTGCCCATATATTTCTTCATTGTGCTGACCGAGTTCAGGAGCTGGCGCTCGAACTTTGCCGGGTGTCGCCGATAGTTTCGGGGCAACGTTTTGCATACGCAGTTCGCCAAATTTGGGATGCATGACGGTGATGATAGCCTGCCGGGCTTTGAACTGGGCGTCCTCGAGCATATCCGGTGCTCGATAGATTTTGCCGGCCGGAACTCCAGATTCAGCCATGATCATTTCGATCTCGTCAGCATCTACTGTTCGAGTCCATGCAGCAACAAGTTCATCCAGTTCCTCCTGATGCACGCCGCGCGCAGCGTGCGTTGCGTAACGCTTATCTTTGGTAAGTTCCGGTTGTCCCATCGCTTCAGCCAGTCGGCCAAACACGGTGTCCTGATTGGCGGCGATCAGTATGATGCTATCGTCCTTGGTCGGATAGACGTTCGAGGGGGCCACATTGGGTAGAATTGCACCGTGTCTTTCACGGATATACCCGGCTTGGTCGTATTCTGTTATCAGCGATTCCATCATATTAAGAACTGCTTCATAGATTGCCGAATCAACGACTTGGCCTTCACCGGTGCGTTCCCGGTGATGCAGTGCGGTAAGGGCGCCGATGCATGCGAATGTTGCGGCAAGCGAATCCCCGATACTGATACCCATACGGCTAGGGGGGTTAGATGAATCACCGCAAACGTAACGCAGACCGCCCATAGATTCGCCGACCGCACCGAAACCCGCACGCTTGGAATAGGGACCAGTTTGTCCGAAGCCCGAGACCCGAATCATTATCAGACGCGGGTTTATTGTTCGAAGTTCCTCATACGAAAGGTTCCAACGTTCCAACGTACCAGGTCGGAAATTCTCCAGCAGAAAATCGGCTTTGGAAATAAGTTCTTTGGCTAATTCCTGGCCGTCCTTGACTCGCAAGTTTAAAGTGACGGATTTTTTGTTGCGGGCGATTACCGGCCACCATAATGACATGCCGTGCTGTTTTTCCTGCCCCCAATCCCTCATTGGGTCGCCCTTACTGGGTGCCTCTACTTTGATTACTTCAGCCCCGAAATCGCCCATCAGCTGGCCACAAAATGGGCCTGCCAGCAGCGTGCCCATCTCAATTAGCCGGAGGTCAGACAACGGGCCTTGGTTGGGTATTTGCTCGATTGTCATTTGTAAGTCCTTAGTTAACTGCAGTGTAGCCAGCAGGCACCTGTAGGCACCTAAATCTCTACCAGCTGGCTAGCCGGTGTTTGTACAAAAACTACGGGCCAGTCAGCGGCTGCTTGGTTCGCGTGATGTTGTATAAGCGATCGCCTTGTATACAATAGCTTACTTTAATTTCCCTGCAAGGATTCTGGTACGTGGCAACAGACGCGGTTTCCATCATTGAAGTGGGACCTAGGGACGGGCTTCAGAGCGAACCTGAGATCCTTTCTACTTCAGTGAAGCTTGAGTACATTACCCGAGCTATCGGCGCGGGTATTCGTCGCATGGAGGTTACTAGTTTTGTGCACCCGAAGCGGGTACCCCAAATGGCAGACGCTGAGGATGTCATCCGAGGCTTGCCTGATCGGGATGATGTTGTTTACATCGGCCTCGTCCTTAACAAGAAAGGTTTCGAGCGTGCGCGGAGTGTAAATATCGATGAAATCGGCATGGCCGTAGTAGCGAGCGATACCTATAATCAGCGCAATCAAGGTGTACCAACCAGTGAGTCGATCAAGGTGTGGCTTGAAATTGCAGCAGAAGCGCGCGCCGCGGGTATTCGCGCCAATGTCATGGTTTCATCTGCGTTCGGCTGTCCCTTCGAAGGTGAGGTGCCGGTTGCGAAGGTTGTGGAAATCGTTAAACAGGTTTTGGAAGGGGAGCCCGTGGAACTCGGCATCGCCGACAGCATTGGTGTGGGCGTTCCCTCGCAGATCACCGACTTGCTGGGCGCGATTCAGGCAATCGCACCGGATTTGCCGATACGCTGCCATTTCCACAACACACGCAATACTGGCCTTGCAAATGCCCAGGCTGCATTAGAGGCTGGGGTTGCGTCACTAGATGCAAGTACTGGCGGAATTGGAGGGTGTCCGTTCGCACCGGCGGCCACCGGTAACATTCCGACGGACGATCTGTTGTATATGCTCGATCGGTCGGGCGTGCATACAGGCGTTTCACTGGAGAAAATTATCGAAACTAGCAATTGGTTGCAGGATCAGCTTGGAAGAAGCGTTCCTGCAATGCTACCAAAGGCCGGGATTTTTCCGCAAGTTGCTGACCAATCTGTTGCTGCGAGCTGATTTGGCTCACTGGAGATTGGTTTCGATGTCTAAATTGCTGGGACACAAAAAAACGTAAAACCGGCTATCGGACATTGTTTATCGCTGACGGTTGGTTTATCTGCCAGCAGTAAGATTTGTTGACTAAATAGGAATAACAAGGGGACAACATGAGTTACCGTTTAGGCGTTGACGTGGGAGGTACCTTCACCGATCTTCTGCTTGTCAGTGAGCAATCCGGAGATACATTCACAGCGAAGGTGCCAAGCACGCCGCACGATTCTTCAATAGGTGTGTTGAACGGCATCGAGCGGGTTTGCAATTCGGCGGGCATCAATCCAGAAAAGATCACGCACGTAATGCATGGCACTACCGTAGCAACAAACACGATTCTCACCGGCACCGGTGCCAAAGTGGGGCTGGTAACTACCAAAGGCTATCGGCAGGTGCTGCAAATCGCACGTTCATTTGTTCCCGGTGGACTCGGCGGCTGGGTGATCTATAACAAAAGCCTGCCAATTGCACCGCTGGCCCTGACCATAGAGGCAGACGAACGGATTGGCGCTAAAGGGGACGTCGTTAACAAACTGAGGGTTGGTAAGCTTAAAAAGGATTTACGGGATTTGAAAAAAAAGGGCATAGAAGCACTTACGGTTTCTCTGGTTAATTCATTTGCTAACAGCGGGCACGAGAAGGGTGTGGCGAAGGTGGCAAAGGGAGTAATGCCTGAGGTGCCGATTTCGTTGTCATCTGACGTGGTTCCGGAGATGCAAGAGTACGAGCGGACGATTACGACGGTGGCGAATTCATACGTTCGCCCGAAAGTTTCTAATTATATGCGTAATCTAAAGCGCCAACTGAAGAAAAAAATGGACGACGTGCAATTGCACGTGCTGCGGTCTGACGGTGGTTTGTCATCGGCAAAAGCTGCGGCGAATTATCCGGTTAATTTATTGATGAGCGGTCCCGCCGGCGGCGTTTCCGGTGCATGTTGGATTGCCGAGCAGGCTGGGTTCTCGAACTTGCTGACCTTCGACATGGGTGGGACGTCGACCGATGTCGCGTTGGTCCAGAATGGCAAGCCGCAACTTCGACGGGAAACCACGGTCGGCGACGTGACTGTGCGGGCATCGTCGGTGGATGTGCGTAGCGTAGGCGCCGGTGGTGGTTCCGTTGCCCACGTACCCGAACTGACTGGCGCGCTGCGCGTGGGTCCCGAGAGCGCAGGCGCTGACCCCGGTCCTGCAGCCTATGGTCTTGGTGGCACCTTGCCAACAGTGACCGACGCAAACGTTGTTTTGGGTTACCTGCCGAGCCGTGAAGTGCGCCTGGGCGGGGACATGGTTATTCGCCGCGCTAAAGCGGAAAAAGCAGTGCAGACAATTGCCGATGCGATTGGTCTTCCACTCAAGCAGGCGGCAGCTGGAATCATCGATATCGTCAACGAGACCATGTACGGAGCATTGCGTCTGGTTTCGGTTGAAAAAGGCTACGACCCTCGGGATTTTGCGTTGATCGCTTTTGGCGGGGCCGGTCCGTTGCATGCCAATGCACTGGCCAAGCTGATGAGTTCCTGGCCAGTGATTATCCCTCCGGGGCCCGGTGTGCTTTGCGCTTACGGTGACGCTACGACCCGGGTCCGCGATGAGGCCTCACGCACCCATATTCGTCGATTCGGCGACACAACCGCGAAGGAGGTCATTGGGATTTTCAAGAAGCTTGCAAACCAGGCGGCTAAGACGCTGAACGCGGAGGGTGTGCCTCGCAAGGACCAAACAACGACCTTTCAGGTAGACATCCGGTATCACGGTCAAGGTCTTTTGTTGACTGTAGATTTTGCGTTAAACGACTTAGAAAAGGACGGTTTGGACGTAATTGGTTCACGATTTGATGATATCCATAAACACTTGTTCACGTTTGCTCTACCGGAGGACAAGGAACTGGTGAACTTGCGGGCCGTGGCCGAAGGCAAGGCCACGCATATCGAGGCGCTTAGCGTGCCAAAGGGTGGAAAAAGTCCGTCGAAGGCTGAGTTGGCCAGGCACAAAATGTTTGTGGACGGTAAGAACCGGCTGGGCACCCTGTATGACCGGGCCAAGCTACGGTCTGGAAACGTCATGAAAGGTCCTGCGATAGTTCTTGAGATGGATTCCACCACCGTCATTCTTCCCGGTCACGTCGGTAAAGTCGACGGGCTGGGCAATATCCTCATTACCCCGGAAGCCTAAGATTCAGCGGAGACGCAGCAATGCCAGCAAAGATTATTGAAACCAAGCCAAGGCCGTTTAAGCGGGTCAAGCTGGACCCGATTACCTTGGATATTATTGAAAATGCCATGCTTAACGCCCGATGGGAAATGGATGCGGTTCTGTTCCGCACCGCGATGTCGCCGGGTATCCGCGAGCAGCACGATGAGTTTCCGATGATTGCTAACCCCGACGGCAAAATGGTCGTGGGCCAGTTCGGTAGTTTCATCTACGGGTTCAAGGAAGCCTATAACGGGACAATCGAAGAAGGGGATATGTTCCTGACAACGGATCCCTACACTTGCAATGGTGCCGTCAGCCACGCCAATGACTGGCTATTGCTGAGGCCAATTTTCAAAGACGGCCGGTTAATTGCCTATGCGTCGATGTTCGGGCATATGACGGATGTCGGGGGTAAGGTTCCCGGCAGCCTGCCGACAGATGCGAAGAACATCTTCGAAGAAGGTATTCGGGTGCCGCCAACCAAGATTTATAAGGATGACGTGTTGCAAGAAGATTTGCTGGAACTCATTTTGCACAACTGTCGCTTGCCTCATTGGAACCGCAGTGACTTCAATGCGATTGTGGCGGCCATCCGGACGGCTGAGAAGCGGGTTCTCGAGATGGCGGATCGATTCGGTGACGACGTGTTCTATTCGGCTCTGGAGGATTTGCTGGACCGGAACAAGCGGGCCATGGGCAAGCTGATCAAAAACACGGTGTTGATAGAGAAACAGTTTTTCGAAGATTACATCTGCGACGACGGGATGGGGATGGGTCCGTACAAGATAAAATGTGCAATGTGGCGTGAAGGCGACAAGGTTATATTCGATTTTGACGGCACTGATCCGCAGTCCATTAGTTCAGTGAACTTTTTGTTGAACGAGGAAATGTTCAAGATGTTCTGCGGCGTTTACATGATCATGGTGTTTGACCCGCAGATTATGTTCAACGATGGATTCTACGATTTGATGGAAGTCCG
>JAYZJE010000209.1:0-8817 GCA_036164895.1 Pseudomonadota bacterium | reverse complement strand
CTCCCATATTCGGTCCAACGGTCTGTCAACTAAAAAATTACTTATAGGTTGACAGCACTCCGGATGATTTTGATACTGTCTATATAAGCTAACGGCGACAAAGCGCAACGGATGAAGCCGGAGTATGAATCTGGTAATGGATGTGGCGGTCAAATCGGCGTGCGATGCAATCAGAACAGACTGGACTCTGAACGAGGTCCAGGCGTTATTCACTGAACCGTTCAGCGATTTACTTTACCGCGCGCACCGATTGCATCGCTGCTGGTTCGACCCCGCCGAGGTGCAGATCAGCACCCTGCTGAGTATCAAAACCGGCGCCTGCCCGGAAGACTGTGCCTATTGTCCACAGAGTATCCGCCATAATGCGGGGATTGCAGACGAACCGTTGATGAGCGTCAATAAGGTTGTTCTGCACGCACGGGCAGCCAAAAAAAATGGAGCCACGCGATTTTGCATGGGAGCTGCCTATCGTCGCCCAAAAACCAAACAGTTGGAACAGATCACCGCGATGATCGCCGCTGTCAGCGATCTCGGCATGGAAACCTGCGCCACATTGGGGATGTTGACCGTCGAGCAGGCCAACCGTCTAAAACAAGCCGGACTAAATTATTACAACCATAATCTTGACAGTTCGGCAAGCTACTACCGGAAAATTATCACAACCCGCTGTTATCAGGATCGACTCGATACACTCGAGGCTGTTCGCGATGCGGGGCTCAAGGTTTGTTGTGGTGGCATCATCGGTATGGGAGAAGCGCCCCAAGACCGAATTGAATTACTGCATACACTGGCGACATTGCCAGAACATCCGGGCAGCGTCCCGATCAACCAGCTGGTGCAAGTAAAGGGAACCCCACTGCATGGCGCAGAACCGCTCCATCCACTTGAATTTGTAAGGACCATCGCGGTAGCGCGGCTACTGATGCCGCGTTCACATATTCGGCTGTCGGCGGGACGCACCGAGATGAGTGACGAAATGCAGGCACTATGCTTTTTTGCCGGAGCCAATTCGATCTTTTACGGCGATAAACTATTAACAACAGACAACCCCGACGTTACCCGGGACCAAGATTTGCTCGCCCGACTTGGTATGCGCCCCGAGACTGCCAAGACAGCCAGCAACGGCAAATCATAGGCATACGACCCGCCGCACCGTGCACCATGCTGCGGCACAGCTTACGCTTGCACTATGACAAAACTTGACCAGAAGCGCGTGCATCTGGCACTCGAACGTGCTGCCACGACGTTCGACGAGGCTGATTTTTTCTACGCGGAAATCCGTAGCCGCCTACTTGAGCGACTCGAACTGTTTCGGATTAAACCGCAATGGGTCGTGGATCTTGGAACGGGAACCGGCAGCGGCGTCAGCGAGTTGAAACAACGTTTCGACGACGCCAGCGTTATCGGTATCGATGCCGTGCTGGCAATGTTGCAACAAGCTGGCTCTGCCTGTCGGCTTGCTGTGTGTGCGGACAGCTGTCAGCTACCGTTCCCCGACAATTCCATTGACCTGGCATTCTCGAATCTCGCTGTGCAATGGTTCGACAACCCAAACCGTGCATTCGAGGAGATCGCTCGCGTGCTTCGCAAATCTGGACTTTTTATGTTTACGACGCTTGGCCCCGGATCATTCAACGAACTCCGGTCAGCCTGGGCCGCGGTCGATACGTATGCGCATGTTCACGATTTTGAGGATATGCACAATATCGGCGATGCGCTGATCGTTGCGGGGCTGCGTGATCCGGTCATGGACATGGAAACGGTGAGCGTGACCTACGCCGATCCGACCCAGCTAGCCGATGATCTGCGTTTAGTCGGAAGCACCAACAGCAGTTCCGATCGCAATCCAGGACTAACGGGTCCATTTAGGTGGCGCCGTATGTTGGCAGCCTACGATACTTATCGGGATTCCGCCGCCCGTTATCCTGTGACGATGGAAGTGATTTACGGCCATGCCTGGGCTGGCGAACCGGACCCGGGGGTATCGATTAGCGGTGGAGAGGCGCGGTTTCCACTTTCCCGCCTTAAGCACCGATCAAGATAATGGCCGCTGTTACCATCCGGCCCAGTTCAGATCGTAGGCGGGAGCAATTGTCGAACAATTTGCATTTGCCAGGCTAGCTCTGATCCATTACGTTGCGCTGATTTTCGTGCGATCCGGAAAGGCTCTATAACATGTATCGTTGGTACACTGGGTTGCTTGTCTTTGCAACCTTGCTCGCACTGTGTGTCGTCGTCCTCGGCGCATGGGTGCGCCTGACGGATGCGGGACTGGGCTGTCCCGACTGGCCTGGCTGCTACGGGTCATTAATCGTGGAGGACTCAGCAACCGCGCGCGCAGAAGCCAAAGCCGAGTTTCCGGATCGTCCGCTGGACTCCGGTAAGGCATGGCGAGAAATGATTCATCGCTATATTGCAGCTACTCTTGGTTTCACGATTGTAATAATCGCCTCGCTGGCCTGGGTAAACCGTAAACAAGCCAACCAGCCGGTAACCGTACCGCTGATTCTGCTAGGCCTTGTCATCTTCCAAGGGTTGCTGGGAATGTGGACGGTTACGCTGTTGCTCAAGCCGGTTATCGTCATGATGCACCTGCTCGGTGGCCTAGCAACAACCGGGCTGTCGTTCTGGCTGCTCCTCGACAGCCTAAGGAAAACAAAAGAAAGATCGCCCGCCAGCAGCAATCTTTTACGCCGCCTGGCGCCGATCGGGTTGGTGGTGCTGGTGATACAGATCGCCCTCGGTGGCTGGACCAGCGCCAATTACGCGGCGCTGGCCTGCCCGGACCTGCCAACCTGTCAGGGACAATGGTGGCCGGATGAGATTGACTTCGCTGAAGGCTTTGTTATGTGGCAAGGTCCGAGTGTCGATTACGAGGGAGGTATACTGGATGCTCCATCGCGTGTCGCGATCCATTTGACTCATCGGCTTGGCGCGCTGGTCGCATTTCTGCTCCTGCTCGGAATTGCACTCACAACCTGGCATTCCACTTCGTCAACAGTAACGCGCAGCGCGAGCCTAGCCGTCACGGTCCTGCTACTCTTACAGATCAGCCTCGGTATCAGCGCCGTCTGGTTTGGCCTGCCGATTGTGTTGGCCGCCACACACAACGCCGTTGCCGCTTTGTTGTTGCTGGCTGTTATTAATCTCAATCACGCGATAATTCGTGCTGTGAACTAGAACCCGATTCCGTGTCGCGAACCAACCTATCCATACTGCTTGCCACAGGATTACTTGGCGTTTTGCTCTGGATGGTAGACAGTATTGTCGCCAAATATACATTGATGGACGATGGTCGCGGCATGGCCCCGGTAAAGGACAGCCCGGGCACACCGAAGACCAAACCAGACACTAAAACGCTGGCGGTAATCGAAACCGTCGCTGCTCCACTGAAGCCTGCCCAGCCCAATCCCGCCATTGGCGGTCCGCGGATGCAATCGGCAGCAGACCTAGCCACATTTTTGAACGGACTGGGTTTGGATGCGAGCACGGCGATCCGCAAGTCGCAGACGTGGTTCGACCAGCGCGGATTTTTGGGCCCAGCTGAACTTTATGGGCGCAAAGCCGAGTCGTCACCGGCACGCCGCTACAAGGATTACGACGACGCCACGTTGCTAGCATTGGCCGGTCCCGGGGATTTGGGCGCGCTCCAAGCGCTGGCCGCCAAAAGCATGGAGTCCGACCCGGCCGAAGCCTACCACTGGTACCGACAGGCCGCTTCATATGGGTCGGTTGAGTCGATGCTCAACATCGGATTGCTGCTAAATCGGTGGACTCGGTCTGGGGAGGACTTCGAGGCTAATCCAAACTATCGCGACAAAGTTGAGGCATTGCTTGAGTCCATCGCTGACGCCAAAAAGCTTGGGCTAACGTGGATCTTTGCCGCGGCAAGGACCGGCGGGTTGCCGGTACTGCGAAGCCCCCACATCGTCGCCTTGCTGCAAAACCCATCGCCCGGAGTCGGCTACGAAGTTATAGAAACCGCATGCCAGCAGTCAGCAAAACTGGTGCTTGAACTTGCGGCGGAACGAAGAGCGCGCGGCCAGATCATTTTCGCGCAGGAGCCACCGCCGGTATTTCTTGGTGCACAGAATCTAAACGAGCTCCTGCGCTGCCAGGAGCAGGTTGTGCCGATCGTCGATACCAGTTTCTGTGCAGCGCAGCCAGTGACGCCAAGACTCGATTGGCCGGCAACGCTGTGGATTTGCCCCGATCCGTAAACGCAATCGCAAGCTTCCAGACAATCGACTGTGTTACCGAGGCGGCTTAACGGTAGACTTTCTCCATGGACGTTACACCAATACTTGCCCCGCTAAATGATGCGCAGCGGGAAGCCGTTACTTCGGCCGCTGAACCCGTTTTGGTTGTTGCCGGTGCAGGCAGCGGCAAAACCCGCGTTTTGGTGCACCGAATGGCGTGGCTGATCGAAGTCGAGTCGGTTTCTCCGATGGGCATACTGGCAGTAACGTTCACCAATAAGGCGGCGGCAGAAATGCGCTTGCGCACCGAAGCGCTGCTGGACATGCCGGTAGCAAATCTCTGGGTGGGAACTTTTCACGGTTTAGCCCACCGGCTGTTACGACGCCACTGGCAAGAGGCCGGGCTGGCTCATTCGTTTCAGATTCTCGACTCCGAGGACCAGCAGCGGCTGATCCGCCGCATGCTAAAAAATCTAGACCTCGAAGATTCCAATTGGGTGCCGCAGGAGATTCAGTGGTTCATCAATCAACAAAAGGATGACGGCATTCGGCCGGAGCATCTGGACGATCGAAACGATCACAATCGCCGGCAATTGATTCGTTTCTATCATATGTACCAGGAGACTTGTGAGCGATCCGGTCTGGTCGATTTCGCTGAATTACTGCTGCGGGCTCACGAACTGTGGCTCAAAAACCCTGAATTACTCGCTCAGTACCAGCGCCGTTTTCGCCATCTGCTGATCGACGAGTTTAAAGACACGAACACGGTTCAATACGCGTGGCTGCGGGTGCTCGCCGGAGAAACCGGCATTCCCTTCGCCGTTGGCGATGACGATCAGTCCATCTATCGCTGGCGGGGAGCACGGGCGGAAAACATGCAGCGGCTGCAAAAGGACTTCGCAGGCATACGCGTCATCAAGCTGGAGCAGAACTATCGGTCAACCTCAAATATTCTGAATGCCGCCAATGCAATCATTGCCCGCAACAATGAGCGACTCGGGAAAAATCTGTGGACCGATGGGATCGAGGGCGATCCGATACGAGTATACAACGCGTATAACGAAAGAGACGAAGCCGAGTTTGTCGTCGCAAAAATTCAGGACTGGGTTGAACGGGGACATGCCCGCAGCGAGGCCGCAGTGCTGTACCGTTCCAATGCCCAATCCCGTGTGTTCGAAGAAGCTATGGTCCAGGCGAACATGCCGTACCGGGTATACGGTGGGCTACGATTTTTCGAACGCGCTGAGATCAAGGATGCGCTAGCTTACCTACACCTAACCGCGAATCGCGACAACGACGCTTCGTTCGAACGCGTAATCAACCTGCCGGCGCGAGGGATAGGCGCCCGCACAGTGTCTCAGATCCGCGAATACGCACGCGCCAACAGCCTCCCCATGTGGCAGTCTGCGGCCGTGCATGCTGGCGATCAACTCTCTGCGCGAGCGATCAAGGCGGTTACCGTGTTTATGAAGCTGATTGAGTCGCTGGATCTGAACACTCGCTCGCTGCCTCTCCACGAGCAGGTCAATCACATTGTTCAGATGAGCGGCTTATTGGCACATTATAAAAAAAAGCGCGGCGAAGTTGCGGAAACCCGGATAGAAAATCTCCAGGAATTCGTCAGTGCCGCCGAGTCATTCGATGGCGAAGAAGAAGACAAAGATCTGCCACCGCTGGTTACTTTCCTTTCGCACGCCGCACTCGAGTCAGGTGACAAACAAGCCGATGCATGGGAAGACTGTGTGCAGTTGATGACACTGCACTCGGCGAAGGGATTGGAATTTCCCTTGGTATTCATCGCCGGCATGGAGGAAGGGCTGTTTCCGCATCGGAGGTCGGTTTCCGATCCAGGAGGGCTCGAGGAAGAGCGCCGGCTCTGTTACGTCGGCGCTACACGCGCCATGTCCCAGCTGTACCTCACTTATGCCGAACAGCGGCGACTTTACGGCATTGATAATTTCGCGCAGGCTTCACGGTTCCTGGCAGAAATTCCTAGCCAGTTCATCGAAGAAATCCGACCGCGCATCCGCGTCAGTCAGCCAGTGTTCCGGCGGGCCGGCAGCGTTGCCGACGAACCGGCGGACGCCTTACGCCTGGGGCAACGCGTAAAACATGGGAAGTTCGGCGAAGGGGTCGTGCTCAATTGCGAGGGCTCCGGCGCTCACGCCCGAGTGCAGGTGAACTTCGAATCCGAAGGCACAAAGTGGCTGGTCATGTCTTATGCGAACCTAGAACTGATGTAAACTACGCAGCGCCTGAGGCACGCGGTATCCCACCACATGAATATACTCATTCTCGGAGCCGGTCAGGTCGGCTCGAGCGTTGCTCATCAACTCGCTCGCGAAGAGGGAAACGAGGTCACCATTGTCGATACTGACCTGAATAGACTTCGGGATCTTCAGGATCGGCTTGATGTGCGCACGGTCGTTGGCCATGCAAGCTATCCGGATGTACTCCGGAGAGCTGGGGGTGAAAGCGCCGATTTAATCATCGCGCTGACACGCAGCGATGAGATCAACATGGTGGCTTGTCAGATCGCACAGACGATATTCGGTACCGCCACCAAAATTGCTCGAATTCGGGCAGCCGAATACATCAATACACCCGAGTTGTTCGGGCCAGAAGCTACGCCCGTCGATGTGTGGTTGAGCCCTGAACAGCTGGTTACCGAGCATATCGAACAGCTGATCCACTATCCCGGCGCATTCCAGGTTCTGGAATTTGCCGATGGCAGGGTGCGGCTGGTCGGGGTTCGCGCGCACCACGCCGGACCGCTGGTCGGGCAGGAGATCAGTGCACTGCAGCAACACATTCCCGGGATTGAAACCCGTATCGCAGCAGTTTATCGCAACGGCAAGAGTATTCCCCCAGAGGGCGACACCATAATTCAGGAAGATGATGAAGTCTTTTTTATAGCCGCTCGTAAAGACATTCGCGTGGTTATGAGTGAGATGCGCAAACTCGAGGACCCGGTTCGACGGGTTGTAATTGCCGGCGGAGGAAGCATCGGATACCGGCTGGCTAGCGCCCTAGAACAAACAAACCAGGTCAAAATCATCGAACGTTCGAAAGCTCGTGCACGAGAACTGTCAGAACGACTTTCCAAGGCCATCGTGCTTTGTGGGGATGCCGCCGACGAGGGTTTGTTACTCGAAGAAAATATCGATAGTGCCGACGTTTTCTGTTCCGTTACTAACGCAGAAGAAGCAAATATTCTGTCCGCGATGCTGGCAAAGCGCCTAGGGTGCAAAAAGGTCATGGCATTGATCAACCGCCCTTCTTATGCAGAACTGCTCGAGGGCGGCAGCATAGATGTTGCGATATCCCCGCAACAGGTGACGATCGGTTCACTTCTCGCACACGTTCGCCGGGGCGACGTAGTGCGTGTGCACGCACTACGAAGGGGCCGAGCAGAAGCTATCGAAGCCATCGCTCACGGAGAAATCGGCAAATCAAAAGTCGTAGGTAAAGCAATAGGGGATATTGCTTTGCCTGCAGGCACCACCATCGCCGTGATCCTGCGCGGCGACACGGTCGTGCAGCCTCATCATGACACGGTCGTCGAAGCGAACGACCACGTAATTCTGTTTCTGACCGACCGACGCCAAATCGATTCAGTCGAACGACTGTTTCAGGCTGGCAGCGGATGGCGTTAAGTGCGCCAGGCACACCCCCCAACGCCTGACTGGAAATGCACCTCAACGTAGTACAGCGCATCCTCGGTCTCCTGCTGATGATGTTCAGCATCAGCATGTTGCCGCCGGTAGTGGTGTCAATGATTTATCAAGAAGGCCCGGCGCTACCGTTTATTTACGGTTTTGTCATCGTTCTGGCTATCGGAGTCCTGCTTTGGTTACCGGTACGCAACGCTCTTGATGAATTGCGCCTTCGTGATGGGTTCTTAGTCGTTGCCGCTTTCTGGCTTGGGCTTGGCACAGTGGGAGCGATACCGCTGCTATTTTCCGAAGTACCGATGATGTCGCTAACGGACGCCGTGTTCGAGTCCGTCTCGGGCCTAACGACCACCGGTGCGACAGTGCTGTCCGGGCTCGACGAGCTACCGCACTCGCTGTTGTTTTATCGGCAGCAGCTGCAGTGGCTCGGTGGCATGGGAATAATCGTATTGGCAGTGGCAGTCATGCCGATGCTGGGGATGGGCGGAATGCAACTGTATCGCGCCGGGACACCCGGACCCATGAAGGACGCCAAGCTGACGCCGCGGATCACCGAGACCGCCAAAGCGCTTTGGTACATCTACCTTGCCTTGACCGGGGCCTGTGGACTGACGTACTGGGCTGCTGGCATGTCGGTTTTCGACGCCATTTGCCACAGCTTCTCCACGGTAGCTATCGGTGGATTTTCGACTCACGACCTGAGTATTGGCTATTACGAAAGTGCCCTGATCGATTTGGCAGCAATGGTGTTCATGCTTGCAGCTGGGGTTAATTTTTCACTGCATTTTCTGGCCTGGCGCAGCCGCGGACTGCGAAATTACATTGCCGATCCTGAATTTCGCGCCTACGTGAACTGGCTGATAGGGATTGCAGTGGTGGTCGTGTTCTATTTGTACATCGCGGATGTCTTCCACGGCAACGTCAGCGACACGGTATGGAATGGA
>JAYZJE010000208.1:0-4563 GCA_036164895.1 Pseudomonadota bacterium | reverse complement strand
CGGACTTGTTGAACATCGGGAAAATTGCTACGTAACATAGCCTCGGCAGCTTGATCGAGCAGGTTTTCTTGCCGTTTCATGCTGACCAGCTCAGCACCTTTAAGTGCTAGAGTCAGGCCGAACAATGCTACTAGCAGGATTGCCGCCGTCCGCCATAGAGGCCAGAAAGTCGCGTAGTTCGATCGGCGAAGGTAAGCGCCCTGAAGAAGATTGACGCCAGGCGATGCAACAATATGAGTGGCAAGCTTTGGCAAAGCTCCGTCGCCTAATACCTTGATTTCAACGCTTTCCAATTGCGTCCGTAACCGCTCCCATAATTTCCGATTTTTATCATGCTGTTCCGGCTCACAGAAGACGAGCAGGTTGATCGGTTCTGGCTGGATGGCATCTTTTTCGGGAGTATTGCCACCACCGGCCATGAATAGTTCCAGTATGAGTTCGAGGCTATCGGGGTCACCAACAACGGCATTGCCGTGTTGGTCTCGAAGCATTGCGCAATCCGTTTCCAGCAAAAGTGTCACTGTTGCGGGAAGGGCGGCGATCCCATCACTATCCGCGTAAATCCCATGGGCATCTATACCTGCCTCGTTCAGCTGTTCAATCCACTGCTGCATTAATTTTCTATCGACTACTGCAACCGGTATTTGACCGGCAGCATCACGATCACTGGCCGCAAAATGCAGCGTGTCTACATCCTGGGCAATCTGCTCTTCCAATGCGAATGGCAGGGCCTGCCGAATTCGCCCTGTGCTGCGCAGTGGTATCTCTGTCCGCAGCCGCAGCACACGCGTTGCGGGGACCAGAACGATGACCCGACGATTACCGATAATGTTGGCAGCTTCCGCCAGATCCACCAATCCTGTCTCGCCGATTTGTGCGCCAATGTCGTCGACGACGACCCATGAGACCGGCCCATCCGGTTTGGTAGGCAGTCGAATGACAAAAGTTTCCGCCATTTCAGTTGACTCCGAAACTCCGTGATCGGGAAACGATTTGGTCTCCCTCCGGGGTTCTATCTAACAGACTGTACATAGTTAGCCGGGACGACCCAAGCTCTACTGTCACGGCTGCCTGGAAGCACTGGCTTTGAATATCCATATACCCAGATTGGAGAACATCTGCGTCGACATGTTGCTCGAAGCTGCTCAGGTTCGTCCAACCCTTTAAGCTTTTACGTTCCTCGAGCAATCCTTCCACGTCCGATTCTGTTAGTTCGGGGCTCAGGGATAGCAAAACAGGCCCGGGGGCGGTATTGACGTTTATCGCCGTTAGGTCATTCGTATTACACCAGCCTGGCAGCAGGGCCGTCACGTATGGGGCGAGTGCCCTGTAGGTATCGAGATCAAATCCTTGAATTGCGAGCAACTCACTGGCTGATGTCATATAGCCGTTGCCGGCACGGTAAGGTGGATCGAGACCCGTGTATCGATCATCCTCGGCACCACTTGCGCCGGTCACGGTTTGATCCGGATCCAGCCAATCTAGAACAGCTTCCGCTAGGTCGGGATCCAGATCAAGGCTGTTCAGCAGTTTTTGAAATTGGGCAAACGTAAACGCGTCAGACTGCCCGTCTGGTCCGTTGCGCCACAGGTTATTCAGGTTAAAACGACTTTGCAGGTCTTCAATGCCGCCGTAGAGGCGCCCGCCTTCGATTGGCAGCGGGACTATTGCATCAGCCCAGCTTTCTTGCAGATGATCGACCTGGCCATCGGATGCATCGCCCATTAGCACACTCGCTGCGAGTGTTTCGGCGCCGAGCGCGTACTGGCGAGCTTGCTCATGACCGAGATTGCTTTCCGTCCTACGCAGATGCAAATGCCGTTGCCACATCAGTTCGGTCGCGAGGATGGTTGCCAAGGCGACAATCAAAATCGCTGTTACCAGAGCGACTCCACCTTGTCCAGTTGGGCCGAACGACGGTTTGCGCATTGAATCCGTCATCCTGGTACCTCGATTAAACGTTCAATTCGTCCAAAACCGTCAATTTCGATCGCAAATCGAACAGCCTTAGGCCAGTCGCTCGCGTCGATTCGCAATGGTGGCCAGACAGGCTCCCATTCGGGTTGGGCGTTTTCGATATCGAGGAATTCAAACTTCACGAGCGCCACGTTTTCCAGCAGCACTTCCTCAATCGGTTCCATGGCGAGTACTGGGTCTAATACTGGCCAGTATTCGCGTATCAGCGCTCCATCGTTGAGACGATACTGAACACGTTGCAACGTTCCCCGCGAGAACCCGGCCGGGTTCCTCCAGCCGGCGCGGCTCAGTCTCAGTAGATACAATCCTCTGCCGTCCGCGATCAGCGGAAGTTCATAGTTTTGACCAAGTACGTCACGAACCCCGCGAGGCTGCAACTGATACAAGTCGTCGCACAGGATTTGTACGCTTCTTTGTAGACTTTTCAGTTGCCGATAATTTTCATTTGCAATCGCCTGTTGCGTTACCACGGCCTCTAGGCTTATTCCGCCAAGAGCCGCCATGATCGCAAAGATGGCAATGGCTACCAGCAGTTCCAGCAACGTAAAACCCTGCGAACGCGGACGTGACTGTTTGATAACGGTCATCGGAGGTTTCCTTGCGTGAAGCGGGGCGGCAACACTGGGGCAATTGGTGGCCCGGTGCCGGGACGACCGATGAACCCGGTGGCTTTGCCGATTATTGCTTCCGGCGTATTTGTAAAACTTACGGTGACATCAATGCGTCGTAGATCGCTCAACGGCGTCTGTGAGATATTGGTCGTGTATCGCCAAGACTGGCCGGCCATATCAATTTCTCCACCGGTTGAATCGATTTCGGGGAACTTGCGTTCGAGTCGCAACTCAGTAATGCGATCGACGGCGACCCACTGGGCAACCGTTGAGTCCCTCAAGTAGCGAGCGGTGAAAACAGACTGATTGATCTGGAGAAACACTGCGGCAAGCCCGACCGCAAGTATGGCGACCGCCACCAGTACCTCAACGAGGGTAAACCCGCCGGTGGATGTCGTGCTAATTCTGCAGTTCATCGCGTATGATTTCGCCAGAGCCATCCGCATTTATGAGCACCTGATAGCTGTCGCTGGAGAAGGCTTCGCGAAATCTCAGCTTGAACGGTGTAACGTTACCGCTCGACATAATAAATACCTGCGGCCGGTAGTTTTGATTATCGTCCGCTTCGAATTCGAGGATAACTTTCCGATCTTCAAGCTCTAGGTCCAGTTCCAGCCCTTGCGGAATATCACGGCGCCGGAACAACTCGTCACCCGCTAGAGGGGTCCATTCTTCCGTGGCGTCCCTGTATATCGAAAATTCGTAGGCTCGACGGTAGACCCGCAGTCCCATTTCAATCCCGTGCAGCATGGTCTCCTCGCCAGCCAGTTGCACCAGTGCTTCAATTCGTTCCGCTTCGCGGCGTTGAGCGCTGTCTGCACCGACCAGTCCAACGGAGAGGGTAAGCAGAGATACGAGGATACCGACTATCAGCAAAACAACCAGTAACTCGAGCAGCGTAAAACCGCTGGTGGGGCGATTGAACGTAGTTCGTCTCGGCATCAATGTTGGGGACATTTGATATTCCCCCCGGACGGCTCAGGAGGCTGGCGACTTAATTGAGGTTCCAATTGCCGATGTCGGCATCCGGCCCTTCACCATCCTGTTGGCCGTCGCGCCCAAAGGAGTAAAGATCGTATATGCCGTTATTGCCCGGTTGCAGGTAAAGGTAGGGTCTATCCCACGGGTCTTTCGGCAGTCGCTGAAGGTAGCCGCCCTCCGGCCATTTGATATCAGGGTCATCGGGTTTGGTGACCAGGGCTTCAACTCCTTCTTCAGTGCTCGGATAGCGAAAATTGTCCATCCTGTACAACTGCAGCGCACTCTCGATAGTTCGAATATCATTGCGTGCTGCCGTAACACGAGCTTCATCAATTCTTCCGATGAGATTGGGCGCGATCAGGGCCGCGAGGATACCCAGAATGACCACGACTACCATGATCTCGATTAGGGTAAACCCCTGTTGGAGGCCGGTTCGAGACCGTGGTATTGCATGTTGCATGGATACCGATCCGTGGTTATTTGTCAGTCTGGAACGCACTTGGCATGGGATATTATGATGCCGCAGTCATATGGTTTGGCTAAAGAAATTTCCCGAACTTGATTGCTTCACCATTATAACAAACATAATCTAAGCGCTGTGAGACCGAAACTTTTATCCACGGAACTTGCTGTCAACCTGTTGCCTGCCGTTGGTGTTTCGATCATCGTCGCAGCAATTCAGTTGTTTCCTCAGTCCCTGCAGCATATCGTTCGTTACGATCGCGCGGCTATCGCTGAAGGCGAGTTTTGGCGAATCATCACCGGCCACTTGGCACATTTAGGGTGGAACCACTTAGTGATGAACGTTGCCGGGCTATGGCTGGTCACTTATGTTTTTGCGCCGGCAGGCAAGCCTTGGCTATGGGCTACCGGGATGCTTGCGACTGCGATGTTGACCAGTGCAGGTCTGTATTTTTTCAACCCGCAACTCAGTTTCTATGTCGGGTTGTCCGGCGTCCTGCACGGCATTATTGTGATCGGTGCGTTGCGGTGG
>JAYZJE010000207.1:0-2652 GCA_036164895.1 Pseudomonadota bacterium | reverse complement strand
TCGCGCTCGACGTGAGTGCCATTTGTGTTTGCATCTGCTCAAACTCATCTGCCGAAACTGCCTCAATTTCGGCTTGGCTGACGCAGCCGACTCCAAGCAGCATCAACATCAGGGCTGAGAAAATCCGACCTGGGCGCCTACTCATCTTGAATGCACCTCTCTGCAAGCTCCAATTATGCCCTCCAGCTATAAGGAAGCCCGCGCAGTGCATTGGTTTCGCTTCTGCCCGGCTTCGGGAGGGTAGCTAATCCGCACCCCCTAGAACGAGCCGTATTCATCACGATCACCGGGAAGCTAGAATCCGAGAGAATTCAACATTGAGGTGATTACCGATTGCAGCCGCTGTACCAGCGTCGGTCGTCCTTTATAGAGTACGCCATAGATATCAGCAGTCTCAGCAGCTCTCATCAGGTAGTCGTCACTGGATCCCAACTCATCGACCAAGCCGAGTTGCTTTGCACGGCTACCGTACCAGTATTCACCGGTCGCAATGCTATCGACATCCATCGCAGGTCGGTGCTCGGCGACCACGGCTTTAAACAAATCGTGAACATCCTCCAGCTCTTCTTTCATTTTAGCGCGGTCTTCCTCGGTGTTTTTCCCGAACAATGACAGCGTGCGCTTGTACTTACCGGCGGTGATCTGCTCAAAATCAATGCCATGTGATTCGAGGAATCGGTTGAAATTAGGCAACTGCGCTAATACCCCAACGGACCCTATAATCGCGAAGGGTGCAGCGATCAGTTGATCGGCGATAGAAGCCATCAAATACCCACCGCTTGCAGCCACCTTGTCAACGATTACGGTCAACGGAATCTTCCGGTCTTTCAGGCGCAATAGTTGTGACGCCCCCAACCCGTGCTCATGCACCGTTCCACCCGCATTTTCAAGACACACGACGACTTCATCCTGTTCTGAGGCGACTGTTGCAATCGCACTGACTTCTTCTCTGAGAGCGCTAACTCCTGTCGCGCGCATATCGCCCCTAAAATTGATGACGAAAATTCGTTTGTCCGATTGCTGATTACTTTTCCTTGACTTTTCTTTTTGTTTACGTTCCTTCTTTTCACGCCGCCCCTTCTGCTTCCATTCGGATTTACTCATTACCGCTCGCCGCACCGTGTCCGCCATCGCGCGGTACTTGTCATTAAGTTTTTCAACTCTTAATCCACTGGGCTTATGCTCTTTCCGCGACGCCGCTGCAATCAAAAGCACCAAGACCGCACCAATGGCGACAACCACCGTTACAGCCTTGGCGAGGAATAAGCCGTAATCAAAGAAAAATTCTGGCATTCATACACTCCATGAGCATTCGAAAATGGATTGCTACGGTATTTAGCCCTGTTAGCTGCGAGTTATGCGCTTAGTCCCACGTTATTCTGATTGAACGTCCTATCAGCGCGATAGCTGGACCGAACCAGCGGACCGGCAACGACTTCCAGAAAGCCAAGTGAAAGGCCCAATTCACGATAGCTGTTAAACTCCTCGGGCGGCACGTAACGGACTACCGGAAGGTGATTCAGGGTTGGCCGCAAATACTGACCCAGCGTCAGGATATCCACATCGCGTTGCCGCAAATCTTCCATAGACGCTAAGATCTCTTCGTCTGTTTCTCCTAGGCCTAGCATTAAACTGGTTTTCGTGATGAGTTCGGATCTCAGTCTTTTCGCGACTGAGAGGACTGCGAGAGTCTGCTGGTAACCGGCCCGCGGATCACGTACCGACTGAGTCAGGCGGCAGACTGTTTCCAGATTCTGCGCAAATACGTCCGGACCAGCGGAAACAACGGTTTCGACGTCACGTTCGGAGCCGTTAAAGTCAGGCGTCAACGCCTCAATCGCGGTGGCCGGCGTTCTTTTCTTCACCGCACGGATACATTCAGCATAGTGACTGGCGCCACCATCGGGCAGATCATCCCGGTCAACGGAAGTCAGCACAATATATTTCAACGCCATCAGTTCGACCGAACGGGCCGTATTTTCTGGCTCATCCGAATCAAGCCAGCCTCGGGGATTTCCGGTGTCAACCGCACAAAAACGGCATGCGCGAGTACAGACGCTGCCCATAACCATGATTGTCGCCGTGCCGTTGTTCCAGCATTCGCCAATGTTGGGGCACATCGACTCCTCGCAAACGGTACTGAGCCCGTGTTCACGAACGTTGTTCAATACAGCCGCATACCCTCGGCCCGTTGGCATTCGCGCCCTCAACCATGCCGGTTTTCCACCGCGGAGCTGTTCACCCGAAAATAGGCTCTTCTTGATGCCATTTTTAATGGCACGGATGCCATGCTGGGTACGGTACTTCGTTCCGCTTTCAACGATAGGAATTTTGGTCAAAGTTCTCATATGCAGATGCAGGACCGGACATTAGCTTCGCCAATAACTGATTATTCTCGCACGGTCCCAGCAGCTAGCAAAGCGCCAGCAGCCTCCCATAGGTGCAAGCTGTCAGTGAGCGCAGCCATTTCAGCTTGGCCGATGCCATTATCCGCAGATTGCGACAATAAAGCCCCAACAAAGGTTGAGCAATACAGGGGAATTCGGTCTCCAGCGAAATATTCGGTCAGACGACGTTCGTGCTGGGTACGACGTTTGGTGCAACCACGGCTAACTCAACAATCGAACCTGATCCAACGTATCCAGATTTAAC
>JAYZJE010000206.1:0-5561 GCA_036164895.1 Pseudomonadota bacterium | reverse complement strand
CAGCACAGCTACTGACCATCAAACTTGGCGGGATAGACTGATTATGGGTCGGGCGCTCTTGGCTGTAATTCGGCGCGATTTGCGCATCAGCTTTCGTCGCCTGCCCGACTTGGCTAGTCCGCTGATGTTTTTCGCTATCGTTATCACGTTGTTTCCACTGGCTATCAGCCCGGAACCCGCTGTGCTCCGTCAGATCGGTCCGGGTGTGCTTTGGGTAGCGGCTTTGCTGGCGACGCTGCTGGCACTAAACACATTGTTTCGATCGGATTTTGAAGATGGCAGTCTCGAGCAACTGGCACTGAGCCGCCATCCGCTGCCATTGCTGGTATTGGGTAAAATCCTGGCTCACTGGTTAATCAGCGGCGTCCCGCTAGTCTTGCTATCTCCTCTTCTAGCCCTAAGTTATGACCTGTCGCCGAACGGGCTTAAGGTGCTGGCATTGGCGCTGTTGATTGGCACCCCGACACTGAGCCTGCTGGGCGGGGTAGGGGCCGCACTAACCGCCGGGGTGCGTCAAGCCGGGGGATTGCTGGCCTTGCTGGTGTTGCCACTGATGTTGCCAGTGCTGGTGTTTGGTTCACGGGCCACGACACTTGCTGCAATGGGGCAAGATCCAGCAGGCCCATTGTATCTGCTAGCTGCGCTGGCGGTGCTTGCGATAACACTAGCACCATTTGCAACCGCTGCAGGCGTTCGGGTCAGCCTCGAGTGACGTGCGAAAGCACCTCACCGTGGACTAGAATTAGTTACTGGCGCACACGAAGTGGCCTGCGGCTTAAGACTGTTCGGGCAATGCCGCCGTTAAATAGCAAACCCTCTCACGTCGGTTTGCCTTCGGACGTGCTAGCGCTAAGGCCTTTGCGGAAGCGCTGGTAGATTTCGAGCTGATGCGCATGGGATCCCAAAAGGCGTGTTTTTTGAAGTTGTGGAGGATGCGATAATTCGACATGTGGACTTGGTTTTATAAACTCGGTTCGCCGCCGCACCTATACCGGCTGGCTGGGCAACTCGCCCCTTGGCTGCTGTGGATTTCGATGGCCCTGATTACAGTCGGCACATACGGTGGACTGGTCCTGGCGCCACCCGATTATCAGCAGGGCGATGGCTTTCGGATCATTTACGTACATGCGCCGAGTGCCTGGATGTCGATGTCGATTTATGCTGTGATGGCAACCGGATCGGCAATCGGACTTATCTGGCGTATGAAGCTAGCGTTTGCCGTTGCGGCTGCCTCGGCGCCGATTGGCGCTTCGTTCACTTTTCTTGCCTTGGTAACCGGGGCTATTTGGGGCCAACCGATGTGGGGAACATGGTGGGTATGGGACGCCCGCCTTACTTCCGAACTGATCCTGCTGTTCATCTATTTTGGCTACATGGCTCTGCGGGCAACATTCAATGAAGTGCAGAAAGGCGACCGAGCCAGCGCTGTGCTAGCGATCGTTGGCGTCGTCAATCTACCCATCATTCATTATTCAGTTGTTTGGTGGAACACACTGCATCAGGCTTCGACGGTAACCAAGCTCGACAACCCGTCGATATCGATGGACATGCTCTGGCCACTGCTGGTCATGATCATAGGCTTCAATCTTTTTTACGTTGCAATTCTCGCAACGCGGGTGCGCAGCGAAGTACTTGGACGTGAGCGCAACGCCCGCTGGATCGGTGAGGCTCTTAACGGCCTGCTACCCGGAAGCAGGGTCTCGGCATGACAGAATTTCTTGAAATGGGTGGCTACGCCAAGTATGTGTGGAGTGCGTTCGGCTTGACGCTGGCTGTACTAGTTGCAAACATCGTGGTTGCTCAGCAACAATTTCGGGCGGTCCGTACACGTCTGGCCCAACGCTGGGCCAATCAACAACAGAGTTCTGATCAATGACCCCTCGACGCCAACGCATGGTCGCTATCGGCCTCGTATTTGCCGGAGTTGCCCTAGCCGCTGTATTGGTGTTGCAGGCATTTCAGGAAAACCTGATGTTTTTCTACAGCCCAACTGAAGTCATCGCCGGGAGCGCTACTGAGGGCAATCGATTTCGGCTCGGAGGTCTGGTGATCGACGGCAGCCTGCGTCGAGAGACGGGCAGCCTGGAGGTTCAGTTCGACGTTACCGATACCGAACACACCCTGACCGTAGTCTATGCAGGCGTATTACCCGACCTATTCAGGGAAGGGCAGGGCGTCATTGCCGATGGGTACCTGCAGGCGGACGGTACATTTCGAGCCGATGAAGTGCTGGCAAAGCATGATGAAGAATATATGTCACCCCAAGTGGCGCAGATGCTCGAAGAACGGGGACACCCGCTTGACAGCACAAGCCAAGAATAGTCGACAACGTTCGGAACCTAATCGATGACTCCGGAGATTGGTCAGCTTTGCCTCATTCTGGCGCTGTGTATCGCAGCGATTCAATCGGTGCTGCCGGTGGTCGGCGCGCAAACTGGAAATCGGGCTTGGATTGCCGTTGCACGTCCGGCAGCCGTTACGCAACTCTTGTTCGTCGCACTGGCATTCATTTGTCTAAGCTGGGCATTTGTAGGGAACGATTTTTCGGTTCTCTATGTCGCGAACAATTCGAATTTAGAATTGCCGTTGATGTTTCGCATGGCAGCCGTATGGGGTGCCCATGAGGGGTCATTGCTGCTTTGGGTGTTGATCCTTGCTATCTGGACCAGCGCAGTTGCGCTGCTCAGCCGTACCCTGCCTGACACCGTTGTGGCGCAGGTACTCGGCGTCATGGGAATGATTAGCGTGGGGTTCCTGTTATTCATTCTGTTTACCTCGAATCCGTTCGAACGCGTGTTTCCTGCACCGTTGAACGGCAACGACCTAAACCCATTGCTGCAGGATCCGGCACTGATTATCCATCCACCGATGCTATACGCCGGTTATGTCGGCTTTTCAGTCGCGTTTGCATTCGCGATTGCAGCCATGCTGTCCGGTAAACTCGATCAGCAGTGGGCGCGTTGGACACGGCCGTGGACCACCATGGCGTGGCTGTTCCTGACGATTGGCATCGCGCTCGGCAGTTGGTGGGCTTATTACGAACTCGGCTGGGGCGGTTGGTGGTTCTGGGACCCGGTCGAGAACGCGTCTTTCATGCCATGGCTGGCAGGTACGGCGCTAATCCATTCGCTGGCCGTGACTGAAAAGCGGGGCTTGTTCAAGAGTTCGACGCTGTTGCTGGCAATCGGCGCCTTTTCACTGAGCCTGCTGGGAACCTTCCTGGTGCGCTCGGGGGTGCTGGTGTCAGTGCACGCGTTCGCATCCGACCCTGCGCGCGGGTTGTTTATTCTAATTTTTCTCGCCGTGGTCGTCGGCGGCGCACTGGGCTTGTACGCTTGGCGGGCCCGCTCGCTGGAAACCGCGGTAGGATTTGACCCGGTTTCGAGGGAAACCTTCCTGCTGATGAATAGCATCCTGCTGGTCGCCGCCACGGGTCTGATCCTGTTCGGCACGCTGGCGCCACTGATCGCCGAGGCGATGAACCTCGGCAAAATTTCGGTTGGGGCTCCGTACTTCGAGTTCGTATTCCCGATCCTGATGGTGCCATTGCTGCTGGTACTGGGTATTGGAATGCACGCTGTCTGGCGGTCTGCCAACGCGTCGGCACTAGCCCGGCGGCTACGTTGGCCGGCCGCGATTGCCATTTTCGTGGGCATCAGCCTGCCGTGGTTCGCCTGGGGTGAGGCAGGCTTGCTGACTACAATCGGCTCGATCATCGGTCTCACGACTGGTGCTTGGGTTATTGGGTCCGTGTTGCTGGACCCGATTGCACGTTTGCGCGGGAAAGGTCCGCGACTGACGCGCGCAATGATCGGCATGCACCTGGCGCACCTCGGTATTGGTATGACGGTCATCGGCATCACCGTAACCTCGTCATTCACCATTGAGATAGACCAGCGCATAGCACCCGGGGAAAGCGTCACGGTCGGCGGCTATGCGTTTCGTTTTGACGGGGTACAAGAGATCAGTGGGGCAAATTACGAGGCCGTACGTGGCACATTCACCGTCAGTCGCGGCGAACGCGAGATCACCGAATTACTGCCGGAAAAGCGGGTGTACCGGGTCCAGGCCAGTGCAATGACCGAGGCCGGTATCGATGTGGGATGGACGCGGGATCTGTTTGTTGCGCTCGGTGAACCGTTGGGTGACGGCAGCTGGAGCGTGCGGATTCAATACAAGCCGATGATCCGGTTTATCTGGTTGGGCGCGTTGGTCATGGCGCTGGGTGGGCTGGTAGCCGTCAGCGATCGACGTTATCGTTCGAGGTACCCGGGGTCCGATAAAGCCGCGGCTCAACCCACTGATCTGGGGACCGCGTGAACGAATGAAATTTCTCATCCCGATAGCCGTATTCGCGGCCCTTATCGCGGTATTGCTATTCAGCCTGAACCGCGACCCGTCATACGTGCCATCCCCGTTGATCGGCAAACCGGCACCCGAGTTCCGGCTGCCTCGGCTCGCCGATCCCCAACAGACGCTGGCCACAGAAGATATGGGGGGCCGATTCAGCTTGCTTAATGTCTGGGCGACCTGGTGTGTGGGCTGCCGGCAGGAACACGACACGCTGGTGCAAATTGCCGCGAATTACCAAGTCCCGATCTATGGGCTCAACTGGAAGGACAATCCGGTCAAGGCCCGCATATGGCTAAAGGAACTCGGCAATCCCTATGTCGCGACCGCTGTCGATTTACACGGCAACGTCGCAATCGACTGGGGCGTTTACGGCGCACCGGAAACCTTTCTGCTGGCCGCCGACGGCACCGTGCTTTACAAGCACTTGAGCCCATTGACGATGGCGATATGGGAAACGGAGTTCATGCCGCGCATGCAATCGGAATCGGTGCAACAGCGGTGAAGGGGTTACGGCTGGCAGGGATTGGTTTGGGTATAACAGTCACCCTTGCCCTGTCATCGACGGATCCGATCTGGGCGATCGACGCATCCGACCCGTTAGCCGATCCACAGCAACAGGCGACCTATGAAGAAATCATCAATGAAGTCCGCTGCCTAGTTTGCCAGAACCAGACGATCGCCGATTCCTCCGCGCCGCTGGCAGCGGATTTACGACGCGAGATCCGCGTTATGGTCCAGGAAGGTAATAGCAAGCAAGATATCAAGGTTTTCCTGATTGAACGCTACGGCGACTTCGTCCTGTACCGGCCACGAGTACGCTCATGGACACTCGCACTATGGTTGGCTCCGTTCGTGTTTCTGGTCGTCGGTGGACTGACTTTGTTCCGGATCGTACAGCGCCGTCGTTCATTGCCGATCGATCAGGATGCGTCACTAGCAAACAAGTAAAAGCTCAATCATGGAGTTTTGGATAACAGGCACTGTTTTGACGGCCTTTGCGCTTGCCGCGCTATTGGTTCCAATGTATCGCCACCGCGAGTCTACGCTAACCGCGATCAGCATCACGGTATTAATGATTAGTCTGCCCATGGCCGTCGTTTTGATCTATCGCCTGGTCGGAAATTATCCGGCAGCAATGGGCCCGCGTGTTTCGTCCGACATTGCCGTAACTGATCCCCAAAATATCTTGGCCATTCGGGAGATGGTTG
>JAYZJE010000205.1:0-7145 GCA_036164895.1 Pseudomonadota bacterium | reverse complement strand
GTCGTCAAACAGATTGTCGACGTAGAGCAGAAGCTCCCATTTCTCAGCGGTCAGGCCAACACGGAGGTCCGTGATAGTGTAGGACTTGAGTCCTATTTGGTTAAACTCATCTTGCCAGCGCTTTCCCACGTGCCTGACGCTGCTTTCGATAAACCACTCCAGACTGCTGTCGAATCCAAACAGGTCAGCGATCGGTGCGGACGGAGCACGATACCCTATAGACCCCACGAAGCTGTGTTCAGGGATGCCCTCCAATTGGTTGCCGGAAAAGGAGATTTCGCAAAAGTCATAAGCCGTATCAGTGTCGTTATCGATTGGCGTGCAGTTGTTGGCTTCTCTGTTTGTGCCCCCTGAAGTTGAAAAGGGGTTTATGAACTCTTTGTAGGTCGCATCCAAATAGGTGTATGCAGCTGAAACGGTCCAGTGGTCGGTCGCGTGCCAAAGCGTATCTATTTCGACACCATAGACCTCAGACACACCAGCATTCAGGATTAAAGAAGTCGATGAGCCACAGCAGTCGGGCTGCTGGGTACTGACCTGTCGGCCCTTATAGTTCTGGTAGAAGACCGCTCCGTTGGTCCGAAGCTTACCGTCCAGCCAGGTTTTCTTCGTGCCGATCTCGTAGGCCCACAGCGTTTCGCGTTTAAACTTATTTTCCTCGACGTCACCGTCGAAGTCGAGGTCGGACCAGGTACCTGAAACAACGACGTTGGTACCACCTGGCTTGACGGCCTTGCCCGCCGAAGCATAAAGCAGCGTGGTATCGTTTGGTGTCCACTCAAGTGTGTAGCGTGGCGTCACAAACCTTTCAACATGGCTATCCCTTCTGCTCATTCCGATGGCCTGGTGAATCAAATCTGAGGACACGCTGGAAGGTCCCCGCGGGCATGCACCGGGGCCGAATCCAGGCTGTGCAGCCGTGGCCACGGGATCACAGTCCCAACCCCTCGAAATTTCAGTTTCGCGCGAAATTCTGGCCTCGGCCGTCAATTTCCACTCGTCTAAAAACGGCCACTCGACCAAACCGTAAGCGGACCAGGAATCCAAATCACGCCCTATTGGGGATGGATTGACAATAACATTGGGAAACATTTCCTGCGCAGTCAGCGAACGGCCCAGTGTCGCGTCATAGCATGGATTACTGGTTCGGGGGGGTGTGTCGTTGTTGGGGCCGGGCCGGCACACGGAATTGCTGATATTCCTGCTAATCCGATCGACCTTTTCCTCAAAATAAAGCGCGCCAAGGGTGACCTGAACCGGCGAATTCTCCCAATCGGAAGCAAACCGGATCTCTTGGCTGAATTGTCTGGTGTCGGTCTCGGCGTCAGATCTCTGACCGCGCTGCAGTGTGTCCGTCATCATACCGATGGGACCCACCGGGATAGAGCCGTTGCTGCCGTCTTTGACGTAACCGGAATCCGCGCTGGTGAAGCCCGTCCAGGCTGTAATGGTGCCGAAATCCAGATCCCATTCAGTGACCAGCGAGGTCCGCAACAGGTCGCGCCAGGTGCCTTCATACGGTTTGCCGGTGAGCGGATCGGGCGATGATATATCGGACATTCGGCCGCCGGCGTTATCCGGCACATAGCCAAAGAAGTAAGGATTGGCGCTGCCGGAACACATGGCGCCAGGTGCACGGGGCTGATCTCTGAACCACGATGAAACCAACCCATCCGGGTTGGTTCGACACCCCACTGAACCATTCAGCCAAGTGTTATCACGCAGAAGAACCCTGGCAACTTCGGTAAATTCATCTGACGAATATTCAACCCGGGCTTTGAAAGACAACCTCTCACTCGCATTCCATTTGGCTATTGCAGCAACCCCCCAGCCTTCCCCTCCGCCGATGTGCGATAAAGTCATCTTTTCTCGGTGAAAGCCCTCTTGCTCCCACCAGGTGGCATTCAAACGCAGCCCCAGCACATCGGCAATCACGGGACCACTGACTCCGCCACTGACGTTGTATCGGCCGTAGTCGCCGATATCGGCGTTCATATGCGCTTCGAATTCATCCGAAGGATCTTTGGAAATAAATTGAACGGCGCCGCCGAAAGCAGTTCGGCCATACAGGGCGGCTTGCGGTCCCATGACCACTTCCACCCGTTCGACGTCGAGCAATCGCGTCGTCGCCAGCATCGAGTTGCCTCTTTGGGAAATGGATTGGCTGGTGACATCAATGCCGTCAACCAGGAATGCTGCGCTCGGCCGCCCGCGTGTGTTTCTTATGCCCCGAATAATGATCTTGTGATCGTTCGGGAATCCCCCGGGGTTGTATATCAGAGACGGCGAAAAATCGGCGACATCGCTGACGTCGGTGATATTAAGCCGGACAATATCCTGGGCAGTCAACACATTAACCGAGATCGGCAGGTCTTGAAGACTTTCCTCCCGCTTCCGGGTGGTGACCACTATCTCCGAAATTTGCGTCCAGCCCGATGTTGGAAAAGACACAATGGCAGGTACCGCCATGAGTAAGGCAACCACATAACTAATGCTTTTTCGGTATGTCATCGGTAAGTCCCCCTTCAGTTCCCAGGATAGGCCTGAATGTTTAGGCACTAGGCTACACCTTTTTTCAATTAATCTGTACCTCTAAAGCTGATGTCCTGTCGGTTCCGTTACTTACGGACAAAGCGTAGCGGGTATTCAGCACTATCAAAGCGTTAAGTTTTTGATCAGCGGCAACCGAATCGCGAAACACAACCCCGTGCCATCCGCAGCGTTCTCGGCTTCCATCTGACCATGGTGAAAATCGGCGACCAGTCGGACGATCGTCAGTCCCAGCCCGAGGTGCACATCCGCGCTTTTCCCGTCTCTGACCGACACCATCGAGTCAAACAGCTGGCCGCTCATCGCCTCGGGTAGTGGTGTTCCGTCGTTCGCTACGGTAACCACCGCGGTGCCTTTTTCCTGGTGTAATCCGAACCGGATCGAGCCGTCGGCAGAGCAGAAATCCACAGCGTTTTCGATCAGCTTGTCGAACATCTGTGCGAGCAGTTCCGGTGACCCGGCGATCGTCAACTCGTTGTCCGGGACTTTAAGCTCGATGCTGCGGTAGGGGTAGGCCGTGCGATAACCGTTCACCACGCCAGCCATGAATGCATTGAGATTGACCGGCTCCGATTCAGTTGCCTTGATGCTCGCCTCGACGCGGCTGGCTTCACTCATCGCGGTCAGGATATGACTGAGCCGCTGACTGGCTTGCTGCGCGCGTTCCAGGTAGCCTCGGCTTTCTGCCGGCAGGGTTTCGTGTTCGAGGTTGTCCAGTGAACTGCGCATCACGGCTAGCGGCGTCCGCAGTTCGTGCGACAATTTAGATGACAGCGTGCGCAGGTACTCGGTGTATTCCCGGACACGACCGAGCAGGCCGCCGAAGCGGCGGGCCAGGTCACCGATTTCGTCTTTTCCCCAGTCTTCGGGAAACTCCCCGCTGATTTGTCCGTCAGGCGCCATGACCGCGTTGACGGTGCGACTGAGTCGGCCGATCCGGAACGACAGAAAACTGGCGTAGCCAACCAGGCCGAGCCCGATGAACAACGTTGTGCCGAGCGTCAGCGCAAGTAACCGCACCATTGCCGCATTGGTCAGCGACAGAACCTGTTCGCTGGTCTGTTCGGCGGTGACTGCGCCCCTGACTTGACCCTCATACCGCAACGGAACCGCGGCACTGACAACTGCACTGCCGGCCCGGGTATACCAGACTTTCTGCTCCACACCGTTTAGTGCGCTGTTGACCTCTGGGCGCCGCAGTTGGCCGTGCAACTCTTCCTGGTAATCGCCCATTGTTGTATCGCTGCCCATGATTCCGCGGTACAACGCTTCGACTAACCACATGCCCGGCGGCAGGTCGCCGCGCTCGGGCGGTTGATATTGCAGTTCTCCCGCGGTCGCGCGCAGCCAGTTGCCATCATCGACGATGGTCAGTTTGAGATTGTTGGAGCTGAACAATTGAAGCGCCTCGGACAATGGCTTACTGGTCTTCACCAGTCGCCCCGGTTCAGTGTTCGGTGCCAGGCTGCCAGCCCAGCGTTTTGGATCGTCGCCGTCGACGGCTACCACACCGAATCGATCAGTGAGCATCATCGCCGGGAACCCCAGCTCAATCTGATAACCGTTCACCGTGTCGCGCCACGCGCCGCAAATGCGGTTGTCACGGCGGATATTGCCGTTGAGCAGTCTGCGTGCGCACAGTTCACCCGGACCTTCCGGGGCCAGCCAGAACGTTTCGTTGCTGAACTCCAGGCGCACATGGTCGCCGTTGGCAATCGTGCCGCCCGCGGGATCGTGAAAGACAATGGTGTTGTCCGCGACGCGTATATACAGGTAGACCGTCTCGTCATTGGCTGCTGCGACGAGGTTAAGATCCATCGGATCATCGGCACCGCCGGTTTCGGTGAAGCGAACAAACTGGTCTGCAAAATTCAGCCATTCGTTGTCGTAGCCGTCGCTGGTGACCGGTTGGGTCAGGTTATGAAGGTATAGCGGTGCGCCGTCGGAGATCTCTTTGGCTAGATCATCGTTGGCGCCCAGTCGCAGCCCAGAGACCTCGTCGATAAGGTACAGCGGTGCGCCGGTTGCCAAAGCGGGCGCATCGGTTACGAGTTCACCGACGATGTCGGGTCGCCCGTTCAACATCAGCGCCACGGAGCGCGCTCTGGCCAGCAGCGCCTCCTGCTGCCCGCCGCGCAACGCCGTCTCCATCTCCTTTATATAGGTGCAACCGGCCCACGGCAGACACAGCGCCAGCAGGCTGACGAGGATGAGTTGCAGCCACAGCCTCACTCGCGGCACCTCAGGTTGTCTGTGAGCGCCAGCGATACCCTGCGGCGTACTCGGTCTGGATCGGATTCGCGCCGGCGTCGACAGCCTTGAATTTTTTACGGATGCGTTTGATATGCGCCGTGATGGTGTGATCGTCGACGACGATTTTCGCAGCACCCATCAGTTGTTTGCGGCTTTTCAGGTGGCCTGGGGCCCTAGCCAACTCTTTGACAATCCAGAATTCGGTCATCGTCAAATCGATCGGCTCGCCATTCCATGTCGTGCTGACGCGATCGAGGTTGATAACCAGTGCGCCATGCGCGATGACCTGGTCGCTGTCCGGCTTTGATAGCAGTGCCTCGAACTGGTTGAGCAGTGCCGTGACGTGCGCCATCAGCAGCTTTTCTGAGATGTCCTTGGTCAGGTAATCGTTGGCGCCTAGTCGCAGCCCCGAGACCTCGTCGATCTCGCTGTCGAGCGCCGTCAGAATGATAATGGGTAGTGTTTTGGATCTTGCACGCAGCCAAACACATAGTTTGAAGCCGCCGTCGGGTTCATCGCCGAGTCCGATGTCAATCACCACCAGGTCCGGCAGTTGTCTCGCGAAAGCGGCCTCAGCCTCGGCACGACCACTGTACAGGCAAATATCGAATCCCTGGCGCTGGAACATCGCCCGATAGTTTTTCGCGAGTTCGATTTCGTCTTCGACGATAGCGATCCGTTTCGACATCGATAATCTCCGAAACCCCAATCAATCTAGCACCAATTCTCCTGCCACGGCCACTGACGACGCTGCAACGGCCTGCTCCGGAAAAAAAAGAAGGGGAGCAGGGCTCCCCTTTAAAGTTGGCGGGTTGGCCGGGTCCGGTAATGCACTAGCCCGGAGGGTGGTCAGACCCCGGCCTGAGAGGATGCCCGCCGTCACCCCAGGAGGTACCACCCTCTCAGCGTGGTTCGTGCGGGGATCACACTCTTGGCCTTATCCCCGTTTAACTCCAATAAAAGGACGTGCACGGTTACTGTTGTTCGACAGCGGCCAGCTTGGCTTCGTGCATCGCCGGCAGCAGTTCTATCGTGACGCGCCGCTCGAGTGCATAGGCGTCCAGGTTGCCTTCGTCGGCGGTGGATTGGCGGTCACCGAAAGCAGAGCTGGTGATCCGCTGGTCGTCAATACCGTTGGCCTGCAACAGCATTTCGATGGAGTCGATGCGTTGCTGCGACAACTGCATGTTGTAGCTGTCGCCGCCGCGCGGGTCGGCATAGCCGCTCAACGCGACGCGAATGTCCGGTTGCGTGGTTAAAAACTCGGCCAGTTCGGTCATACGCTCGGTGCTGCCTGGCTCAAGCCTGGCTTCACCGGTCAGGAACAAGACCTGGAATTGCAGACTGTCGGCGGCCAACTGTGCATAGCGCGTTGAGTCGCGCTGTGTGCTTGCGAGTTGGTTCGCGAGGACGACGTTTTTAGCCCTGGTCTGATCCAGTTGGGCCACTAGTGCGTCAACCTCGTAGCTTTTGACGACCTTGTTGCTGAGCCAGGCGCCGATTCCGGTGCCAACAACAAAGCCGATCGGGCCACCGATCAACGCGCCAGCGGTAGCGGTGCCCATGACGAACCCCGTCTCGGTATCGTTACGTGACTGCTCGTCGGCAACCGCCATATTGGCGCCGATCAGAAAAAACATTGATGTGATTGCGGCAAAATATTTCATGGTTAAGTCCTCTGCGGTTGAAACAGGTTTGATCTGAGTGTCAGGCTAGGCCTTTAAAGAGACAAACTACCGGTAAAAAGGGAGGAACCCGTGATGAATTGTGACGAATCGTGCCGCCCTGATTTAATCCTCCAGACCACTGAGCGGTAAAATGATGATGCGGATCATTATTCGAACTCGTAAATCTGATGCGATCTATCTCTGTCTATCTACATAGATCGCGCCCTACATGCGGGATAGAATAGCCCCCCCGACAATAAACACCGGAGCAGGACATATGTCTGAACACGCCCCTGAAAACGAAATCAATCGACGGGATGCCATTCTATCGGCCTTGATGCTCACGGGAGCTGGAGGTGTTGCATCTCTGTCCGAAGCCTTCGCACAAGAGATACCAGGTAACAGCGATCTGGTCGCCGAGATCGAAGCCGAACTGAGGAAGCAAGAGGAGATATGGAATAGCCAAGACTATCAGCGAATTAGAGAATTGTGGGACCATGACGATCCCGAACCCTATTTCGTCGCAGCCGAGCTCGATGAGACCATCATTGGCTGGCCGGCTCTCAATAATTACTTGGCACCGTCGCGAAGTGGCCTGGCAGCCTTTCGCTGGGGTTTCTCGAACGTTAATGCGAGGTTATTGGCACCCGACGTTGCACTTGCCGTTTTCGACCA
>JAYZJE010000204.1:0-4443 GCA_036164895.1 Pseudomonadota bacterium | reverse complement strand
CCTGAATCAGGCAGAAAGCAAAGACTAGCCTTGAGACGACCGGTCTTTCTACACCGCGGTCTGCATATAAGATGAGTGCCTGATGATCTGGAGCGACCTACTGGCTGCGTTTGCGCTATACCTCGTTATCGAAGGTTTGTTGCCGTTTGCCAGCCCGAATGGCTGGCGGCGAAGTCTGGGTTTGATTGCACAGTTAAACGATTCGCAATTGAGGGCATTCGGCTCGGGCAGTATTGCTGTCGGCTTGTTGCTGTTATACCTGGTGAGGGGCTGACTACAGGACGGACGTCTGATTCATGGGGAAGAGCGTTATAGTCATAGGCGCTCAGTGGGGCGACGAAGGCAAGGGCAAGATCGTCGATCTGTTGACGGAGCGCGCCACGGCGGTCGTGCGCTTTCAGGGTGGGCACAATGCCGGGCATACCCTGTTGATCGGCGGTGAAAAAACCGTGCTGCACCTGATCCCTTCCGGAATACTTCGCCTCGGAGTCGACTGCATCATTGGCAACGGGGTTGTAATTCATTTGCCGTCGTTGCTCGAAGAAATACAGATGCTCGAAGACCAGGGTGTTGTTGTCAGAGATCAGCTGATTATTAGTGGCGCCTGCCCGCTGGTTCTGCCCTCCCATATTGCGCTCGACTTGGCGCGCGAAGCAGCAAGTGGAAAACAAGCCATCGGCACCACTGGTCGCGGCATCGGTCCTGCTTACGAGGATAAAGTTGCACGCCGTTCAGTGCGTGTCTCCGATTTGTTCGATGCAGCCCGCTTCGAGGAACGGCTTGTTCCAGCATTGGAACTGCACAATTTCATGCTGCAGCAATACTATGGACAGGCGCCGTTGGATGTCGATTCGATGCTGAAGCAGTGGCTATCTATGGCGGAGCAAATCCGGTCATTTGTAGGCGATGTCCCAGCTTATCTCGACAAGTTGCGCCGCCAGGACGCAAACGTTTTATTCGAGGGCGCCCAAGGCACGATGTTGGATGTTGACCACGGAACTTACCCGTTCGTCACCTCATCCAATACCACGGCAGGTTGCGCGGCAACCGGATCCGGTGTTGGCCCCGTTGATTTCGATGGCGTTGTCGGTGTCATCAAAGCTTACACGACCCGTGTCGGCGCTGGCCCCTTTCCGACCGAATTGTCCGATGACGTGGGTAGGCATCTGGGGAGTGCTGGTGCAGAATTTGGCTCCACGACCGGGCGTCCGCGGCGTTGCGGTTGGTTTGATGCCGTCGCAACCCGGCGCGCGGTAATTATTAACGGGATCTCGTCGCTTTGTATTACCAAGCTGGATGTACTCGACGGCGTGGACACGCTCAAAATATGCGTCGCCTACCGATTGGATGGCGAATTGCTCGAAGTGCCGCCATTACGTGTCGATCGATTGGCCGATTGTGAGCCGGTGTACCAAGAGTTGTCGGGATGGAGTGATAGCACGGTAGGTCTGACGGAGTTTTCGAAACTGCCGGAGGCGGCGCAGCGCTATCTTCAACGCATCCAAGATATTCTCGAAGTGACGGTTGAGATTGTCTCGACCGGGCCAGATCGCGAGCACAATATTATCCTGCGAAATCCATTCGATTAGTGAAACCGGATAAATTGCGGCGACCAATTTAGATCAGGATCGATGCCTGTTTCATTTAGTTTCTTTGGCTGGTGGATGTGTCACTGTCTGCCATACCCCACCCGGATTGAAGTTCCAGTATCTACTATCGGCTAAAGACCTGATAGATTTGCCTTAAATAGAAAGCCGATCTTTCAATAGATTTGCTTAAAAGGCGTCCAAGCTGCCATATACCGTCTTTCCGCCAAACAGTGTCAGCAACACCTTGGCATCGGAGATCTTTTTGGGATCGATATCAAATAGGTTCGTATCCAGTGCCACCATATCTGCAATCTTTCCAACTTCAATGGACCCGGTGGTGTTTTCCTGAAAGTTCACATACGCCGCATTGATGGTAAATGCTGCGATAGCATCGTGCAGACTGATTCGCTCCTCAGGGATGAAGGTGCCTGGAAATCGATCGAAAGCGTCTTCGCGCGTTACAGCCGTCTCAATTTGAGGCAAGGGGTCGGCGGTGCTTACGTACCAATCGCTGCCAAACGCGATTACTGCCCCGGTCTTAACTACGCTGCCGATGGGATATAACCAGCGACTACGTTCTGGGCCGAGTATCGGAATAGTGCGTTCGGTAATGTAATCATCCATTATTGCCCAGAGTGGCTGGAAATTTGCAATCACATCAAGATTTTTGAAGCGTGGAATATCCGTTGGATTAATCAGTTCCAAGTGGCAGATGTGATGGCGACTGTCACGAATTCCGTTAGCACGTCTGGTGTGCGCGAACGCATCCAGGGAGGATCGCACGGTGGCGTCGCCAATGGCATGGATGTGGACCTGAAACCCCAGTTTATCCAGTTTCGCTACATAGGCGTCTAGATCAGGCTGGGTGATGTAGGGGCTAACATTGGTGCCGTCTAGATAGGGTTCCAGCAAGGCGGCGGTCTTGACCTCCATTATGCCATCGAGCCAGAACTTGATGGAGCTTGCTTTCACATTACCGCCTGAATATTTTCGGCGCGCTTCGACGAATTTCTGTATCTGTTCAGGACCCTGGCTTACGTCCCACAACAGCGCCAATACTGAGCGCAATGTCAGTTCGCCGGATTCATTTAGTTTTCGGTAGGCTTCTAGCGACCCATATGGGTCGTTGCTATCTAGCTTGACAATCGCATCTTGGATAGACGTGATGCCGAGACTGTTGAGATAGTGTGTCGCGAAACGCAATCCAGACTCTATTTCTTCATCCGTATAGGGGGCATGCCGCCATGCCATATTGATGGCGGCATCTTCTTGAAAAACCCCTATGGGTTCATTAGTGGCCGAATCCCTCTCGATACGTCCACCGTGGGGATCTGGGGTCTCTTTGGTTACCCCCATTGTTTCCAGTGCCTTTGAGTTTACCCAAAGGCTATGGCCATCGGCGGACAGAAAATAGAGTGGGCGGGTCGAGTCAAATTCGTCGAGAATCTTTTTATGAGGAATCCCGTCGGGGAAAAGCGGTACATACCAACCATCACCTCGAATAAACGGTTTGTCAGGACTGCCTTCGACACACTTTTGTATAGCCGCCAGCGTTTCTTCAAGTGTGTAGTAATCAGTCAAATCGCAGCCTTGATGTTTGACACCGGCCCAGGGAGGGTGGATATGGACATCTTGAAAACCCGGCAGAATCATCTTGCCGTTGAGGTCCACTACCTTGGTATCGGCATCGATAAACGCTTGAGCACCGGAATCGTGACCCACGTAAACGATGTGTTCCCCCTTTATCGCCACCGCATCTGCCCAGCTGCGAACGGCATCAACGGTGTAGATATCACCGTTTCGCAGGACCAGGTCCGCAGCAATATTTTTAGATGGAACCAATGAAGGTGTATAGGTGCAGCTATACAGGCCGGGTAATGAGAAGACCAGTAGAATGGCTAAGCCAATTTTGAATCCATCTACTAGTAGCCGGCTTGGTAAATTACGAGCTGAGCTTTGTGTGGGCATTAGAATTTCCTAGTTCAAGTGCTCCCAAATTATAGTTTAGATACTCAATTGCCGGGAGGTTAGACATCATGCGGCTGTCTTTGGTGCCCAGGCGGTGTTGCATTACTTATACCTCCAACGTATTAAGCTGCCGTGACGTAAGAATTGTATAATTGCAGTGTTGAGTGAAATAGTACCACCGAGAGAACTTGGTCCAGCGTGAGCGGTGATAATGGTTTAGTGGCACTACGACAGGATTTGACAATGATTGATTGGCCCATCAACCCCCAGAAAACTGCCTTGATCAATGTTGATTTGCAAAACATTTTTGTAGATGGTTTTGTAGATTCATCAGTAGGGTCTAAGGTTGTTCAAAGGCTAAACAAACTTTCTAAAGTTTGTCGGTCTGCAGGCATAATCGTGATTCATACGGCCCAAGAAACAAGAACTGACGGAGCCAATCGGGGGATTGCGGACCAGATTATCAGAAGCTATATGGACTCTTATAGAAAGTCAGTCAGGGCCGTCAACGACGGCGGCATCACTTCTGGATCTAAGTCTGCTGAACTTTCCCCACTGTTAGATATTCACCCGGATGACATTATCCTTGTAAAGCCACGTTATGGAGCTTTCACAGGCACCGATTTGGACCTGATCCTTCGCTCCAACAGCATAGATGCAGTGATAATTGGAGGCATAGCTACCAACATTTGCTGCGAGACTACTGCTCGTGAAGCCAATATGAGAGATTACAAAGTGTTTTTTCTATCTGACGGCACCGCCAATCATGGCTTGGAAGATTTGAGTCCGGGAGACGTTAAAAAGGCTACCTTAGCGACACTTCGATTCGCCTTTGCTCAAATTCTCTCAGTCGATGAAGTTATTGAAAAAATCAAGGCTAGTGCAG
>JAYZJE010000203.1:0-7369 GCA_036164895.1 Pseudomonadota bacterium | reverse complement strand
GAGGTTATTGGCCAGTGTTGGCTCGGCCGCGGACATATCGAAGTCCGTCACCCGCTGCATTCCAGGCTGGATCGGCTCATGCTTCAGGCGACGGAAAAGGCGTGGTATGGGGCATTCCGCTGGAATCTGCCACACGGCGAGATCGTTGAGGAAGGTCCCTACTGAGCCGGACTGCCGGTGCCCGTCTCAGCCGTCGTCGGTATGGGTGGTGTTTTTCACGGGAATGCTGAACACGCGGGCGAAATAATTCGACAGATCCTCGCTTATTTCTTGCTCGGATTCGGCCGGAATACCGGCCAGCGTCTTGGCCAGTTGCTTCTTGAATTCGAGCTGCATCTGGCGGGCGATCTGAATACGCTGCGCTTGCGGCGACCCGGCCCCGTGCATCGACTCAGTCAGATAGCCGACGGCATTGCGTCCCAGCGTCATGTTCTCAATCAGCCGGAGGATACGTATGCGGTCTTCGGTTGAGATGTCATCTCGCCCCTTCAGGTATTTTCGAATCAATTTACCAACCTTAGGGTGCTTGAAGTCTTTCTCCGACGGCAGGGTAACGACCAGACCACCGGCCAGGTCTTGGGCCAGTCGGCCAATCTCGTAAGGCATCTTGGTCACGTGGTGTTTACATACATTGGATAACATGTCGTCGTTGATATAGGCGCCGGACTTCGTCGGCGTGGCTTGGTAGCTCGAAGCGATTCCCGTGCTGTATATCGTCTCGTTTAGATGGGTCATCTCAACCAGCTTGTCCCGGATGTGCGACGCCTTTTCGACGCCGTTGTATTCGGCGATTGTGGCGGCCGCGCCGATCAGTACATCACCGACACCGGATTTGCATACGTAGCTGCGGCGGTGATAACAGGTGAAGCGCTCGACCAGCATCGCCGCAAATTCGTGTTCCCCGTCCATGAACACGTGTTCCCAGGGGATGAACACATCATCAAAGATGACCATTGCCTCGTGCCCAGAGAATTCGCTGTTGCCCGCATCCAGGCCTGAGCCCTCCATGCTGCGCGTGTCGCAGGACTGACGACCATAGATATAGGTGATGCCTTCAGCGTCGGCCGGAATCGCACCAATAATCGCAAACTCTTTGTCTTTATCGCCCAGGCGCAGTGTTGGCATGACAATCAGCCAATGTGAATTGATACAGCCGGTTTGGTGAGCCTTGGCACCCTTAATATAGAGCCCGTCATCGGTGCGACGCGTGATATGCACATACAGGTCCGCGTCGGTTTGCTCGTGTGGTGCCTTGCTGCGATCGCCCTTGACGTCGGTCATCGCCCCGCCGATCAAGTAGCCATGGCGTTGCACCATCGTGACAAAGTCGCGGAAGCGTAGATGGTATTCGGTGCTGTGGGCTTCATCGATTTCATAGGTGACCGAGAACAGCGAATTCAGCGCATCCATGCCGACGCACCGCTGGAAACAGGTGCCGGTCAATTGACCGAGGCGCCGCTGCATCTTGTTTTGCAATACCAAGTCTTCGGCGCTCTCGGCGATATGCAGAAAACGGTTGATGCGCTCACCGGTAAACGGTGATATCGCACTCGCCAGTTCCGGGTTCCGTTCTGCCAGATCATAGGTTTCGGCGACCGCGTTGATCGACGGCCGGATAATCGGATGATCTGCCGGTTCGCTGACGAGTTCGCCGAACAGGTAGATCGTCAGATTGCGGCCACGCAGGCTGTCAATATACTGCTGGCCGGTGCGGATCGGCACGACATCGGCACTCGATTTGTCGGGGGTGCGCTTAGGGGCACGGCTGGCCATCGGTTCCACCTCGACCGGCGCTTTATCCATCGGGCCGGGTACGATGAAGGGGCTTCAGTCTATCACGGCTGCTGACCGGGGCTGTTCTGGCGCCAACTAGCCCGCTGGCGGACAGCCTGGCTCCGGCGTATTCTTAGGTGCCACGCAATAGCCTCGAACAGACCGTTCGTGAAATTAGTCCTAGACCACGGAAGGCCATTCTATGGTGATCCAGTCACCGCTAAAAAATTCTGAATTTCGCAAGTTGTTTACTGCGCAGGTCATTGCACTTGTGGGAACCGGCCTAACCACGATTGCGTTGACCCTGCTGGCCTATGATCTCGTCGGTGGCAACGCCGGTATTGTGTTGGGTACGGCACTGGCGTTCAAAATGACTGCCTATGTCGTGTTCGCACCAATTGTTGGCGGCCTGGCGCATCGGTTGCCTCGCAAACCACTGCTGATCGCGTTGGACATTGTCCGCGCCGCGATTGTGCTGGCGATGCCGTTCGTCACGGCCGTCTGGCAGATCTACGTGTTGATTTTTCTGCTGAATCTGTTCTCAGCCGGATTTAAGCCGGTGTTTCAGGCAACCATCCCGGACCTACTGCCCGACGAGCAGCAGTACACACGCGCGTTGTCTTATTCTCGGCTGGCCTATGATCTCGAAAACTTGTTGAGCCCGACCTTTGCGGGCCTGGCATTGCTGGTGTTTTCCTATGATGCGCTGTTCCAAGTCAATTCAATCGCTTTTCTGGTGTCGGCTGTACTGATTTTCGGTACCGCCTTGCCTGCCACGCAGCGCGTCGATCGTCTCGGCGGCGTTTGGGGTGAAATCAGTTTCGGCGTGCGTTCCTACATGCGGACCCCACGACTGCGGGCGTTATTGATCCTGTACCTGGGCGTGGCCGGTGCAAGTGCCATGGTGATCGTCAATACCGTGGTTTACGTTCGCGAATATCTCGGCGGTTCGGAGACGGATACGGCGCTTGCATTTGCGGCAGCGGGGGGAGGATCGATGATTGCTGCACTGCTGTTGCCGAAAATTCTCGACCGGATCCCGGACCGGCCGGTCATGCTTGCCGGTGGCGTGTTGATGGGTTTTGGTCTGCTTGCAATTTATTCGCGGCCCGTGTTCGCTTGGATCCTGCCGATCTGGTGTTTGATCGGAATGGGCTGGTCGCTCGTGCAGACGCCGGCGGGACGGGTTGTCAACCGATCATCATCGGCAGCAGATCGCCCGGCCTATTTCTCGGCGCAATTTGCGCTGTCCCATGGCTGCTGGTTGTTGGCCTATCCGATCGCGGGTCAACTCGGAGCACGTATCGGCATCGAGACGGCGGCACTGATTTTCGGCGGCGCAGTCTTATTGTTTACGATCATCGCGGCCCGTGCCTGGCCTAGCACTGACGCGGTCGTGCTCGAGCACACTCACGAAACTGAAAACCATCAGCACGAACATGTGCATGATGAACATCACCGTCACGATCACGACGGAACAGAAGCCCGCGAGCCGCATAGCCATGCGCACGGGCATGAGTCGGCCCGGCATTCACACCCGTTCGTCATCGATGATCACCATGCGCACTGGCCTGCGGTATAAGCGGGCATCATCGGCTGGGCGTTTCAGTTGTATGTACCGACGATCGTCTCGACGTATTCGCCGGAATTTACCTGTTCCAGGATGAATGCAGGCAAATCGGCCACAATCCTAGTCCGTGGCGGCGTCTGATTTTGTCGGTACAGTCTAGAACTTTGACGGGTTGAACTCGCTGACCATGATCGATGCCCGATTCGTCGTCGACGCGAGTCGGATTTTCTTCCACTGCTGGTATTCGGGGTCTTCAGAGAATTCCTTTGCGACCTCGGGCGACGGGAACTTGAGGATGACGGTAAGGTCACGCTTCTCGCCATCGATCGTGATCGCGTTTTTGTCGGCCGCGATGACCTCGGCGCCGTGCTTTTCGAGCAGCGGCAGCGCATTCGGGACATAGGGTGCATATTTCTCAGGATCCGTGATGTCACAACTCGTGACTAGAAAGACGGCCATATTCTTCCTCCTCGCTTTTTAAAATTAAAATGAGTTTGTGCCTGAACAGGTCAGCTTGCCGGCATTGTCCCGACAGGTACGGTGGTGCTTGAGCGATTCAGCTTTTTCCGAGATCTTCCTGCCCCTTCACGGCGATTCCCTCATCAGTCCCATCCATTAACTTCCAGCGCACTGGGCCACTATCGGATGGGGCGACCTCTTGACCAGTTTCGTCAAGTGTTATCCGGCGCAGAACATTAGCAAGCGGATCACGAACAACGCGCTCCACGTTATTTCCAGCTTTGTTATACGTGTAATCAACAGAGGCTTTCAAATTGTCATCGGCATCGAGCGTTTCGATGCGGGAGAGGACATCATTTGAATCGTAGTAGCGGACGGATTTCTGGCCGTCTTCGAAAGTTTCTACTTCGCGCCGCATCTCGATCGCACCTAATGCTCAAGTTGAGCAGCCATTCTACCAATGAACAAAGAGAACCAGGCACGATTCGGGTTTCTCTGGTCAGTCACGAACGTTCGCTTTGCATCGGAAGCGGACATTCAGAATTGGTCTCGCAGTCCCATAGGCAACGATCGGCTGGGGGCGCTCTTTCAAATCTCTAGCTGTGCCTACCTGACGCGTTTGTAGGCCGGTCGGCCAAGGCAGCGGTTCGCCCAATCTGCGACGTTCGGATACTCCACCATATCGTAGCGCGCGACCTGCCCCAGCGTGAAGATCGAGGCCAGGTTCAGGTCCGCCGTCGAAAACTTGTCGCCCAGTAGATGGTCTTGGCCCTCGAGGTGAACATCCAGCACTTTCATCGGCCGGGCGAGGTCGTTTAGGGCTTTCGCTTCGTTGTCCTTGTCCCGGTTTTCGTCCGTGTGTATGACTCTTTCCAGAAACAGTTGTACCAGCGGTGGCTCTATTTCGGTCATCGCGAACACACTCCATTGCACTGTGCGGGCTCGGTCCGGTTCATTATCTGGCCACAGCTCGGTGCCGTATTGCTCGGCCAGGTAGAGATTGATCGCCATCGATTCGAACAACTTCAGGTCTCCGTCCTCGATCGCCGGTACCTTGGCCATGGGGTTAACGCCGGTCAGAACCTCGTTCCGTTCGTCCGTTTCCATGCCAGCGAAGTCGATGTGCTCATAAGGTAGGCCAATTTCCTCAGCCATCCAAAGGCTTCGGGAAGCGCGCGATCGGGCCGGTCCATAGATCTTTAACATTCATTTTTCCTGTTGCGATTGCCGGGGATGACAACGCCCCCGAATCTGGGCCTGGAGACTATTGCAATATTGCAATAGCGTGTTTATTCGTAACGGAGCGCCTCGATCGGGTCAAGTCTGGCAGCCTTGCGCGCCGGCCAGATACCGAAGAACAGGCCGACACCGGCGCTGAATACAAATGCGATGATGACCGCGGTTACGGATACCGGCGTTTGCCAGCCAGCGAGATTTGCAAGCAGCGTTGAGGCGGTACCGCCGAGAATGATGCCGATTGTGCCGCCGACAATACACAGGCTCATTGCTTCAATCAGGAACTGCACCATAATGTTGGCACGCGTTGCACCCATTGCTTTACGGATACCGATCTCACGGGTGCGTTCGGTGACCGTGACCAGCATGATGTTCATGATGCCAATTCCGCCGACGATGAGGCTGATTCCGGCGATGCCGGCTAGAAGGTACGAGAAAATTTGTGTTGCTTCTTGTTGTATTTCCAGGAATTGCTTTTGGTCCCCCAGATTAAAATCATTTTTCGCGCCCGGGATGATCTTGTGTTCCCGGCGTAAAACACGTTCGATGTCAATGATTGCCTGTTCGGACTCGATGCCCGGCGCAATCTGCACCCCGATCATGCCGAGGTTGTCGGTTCCGGCAATGCGATACTGGGCGGTTGATATCGGGATCCACACATTCTTATCTTGGTTATCCATTAAAACGGAGCCTTTCTCCTCGAATATGCCGATGATTTCAAACGATGTGCCTTGGATCAGCAGGCTCTGCCCGATCAGTTGGGTCGGATCTTTCTCAAACTCTTCTGGCACAGCACCACCCAGCACCGCCAAGCGTTTTTTCGATCCGATGTCTGCATTGGATATCATGCGACCGTAGAGCAATTCATAGCGGTTGACATCAGCAAATTCCGATGATGTGCCGATGATGTTGAGACTACGGTTCTGGTTGCCTAGCTTGACCTGCTTGCGCACGCGTAACTCCGGCACTATCGCGGTTACTGACGGCACGTCCCTTCGCAACGCCTCGACGTCGCTTGCCGTTAACTTGTCTTGGATTGTGGAAACGCCGCGATGCCAATTACGGCCGGAACGAACGCTGAGGACGTTGGCGCCGAGGCTGTCAAGTTGTTTATTGATGGCTTGCTGGGCACCGGTACCCAGCGCGACCATTGTAATTACCGCAGCAACACCGATGATGATTCCTAGCATGGTCAGAAACGCCCGGAAAAAATTTGTGCGAATCGACTGCACTGCAACCCGAAGCATTTCTGCAAACATCATGGCAGTTTTACCTAATCAGCATTGCCGCCGGACATACCCGGCACGCTGCTAAATCGTTCCGCAAATCGTCGGAAGCCTTCCTGCGAACGGATCAGACCGGCGCTGGGTAACAGTATAACCTCATCCGACGGGCCGACCCCGGAGACGACTTCGCTGTAGTCGAGGTCCGTCAGACCCGCCTCTACGTTAACGGCATAGGGCTCGCCGTTGCGCAGCAAGAACAACCAATAGCGGCCCCCAAACTGGTACTGATTCGCTGTCGACCTAGATGGCCTGCCGCCGGGCCGTCCATTTACAACCGCGCGGTCTTCGGCGGCAGCAGCTTGCGAACTGTTCAGTTGTTCCCGAACGACGTTTTCGTTCAAGCCCACGTAGCTTGCCGAGGGTGCCAGGTCGGCCCTTGTTCGCAGCGCTATGGTCGGAATTGCCGGCACCTTGAAGCGGCTCGCGATCATGATTTCGACCTCAGCATTCATCCCCGGACGTAGCAGGCCGCTTTCGTTATTGATCGTAATAATTACCGAAAACAGAGTTACCGATTCTTCGTCGTCGGCCTGCGGCTCGATTTTCAGTACACGCCCTTCAAACGGCTGGTTCGGATAAGCTGCCACCTGGATGACTGCGTTCTGGTCCGGGATGATCTTACCAATGTCGGTTTCGTCGACTAGGGTTCGAACCTGGACGGAACGCAGATCGGCCATCTTCAGCAACTCGGTGCCACCGCCGACGTCCTGCGTTGGCGAGGAGATGACCTGGCCTTTCTCAACGTGTTTCTCGATGATGGTGCCGCTGATCGGCGCCCTGACTTCAGTGTCATCCAGTGCAATTCGTGCATTCTCGACCGCGACCTGGGCACGCACGACCTCTGCTTTCGAGTTCGCGAATTCAAGCACGGTTTGCTCGTAATCGACCTCGTTGAATGTACCGGACTGGAGCAGCGTCTTGGCGCGTTCGGTTTGCGTTTGGGCAATCGAGCGTCGGGGGGCGGGGGGGGGGAGTTGCGCCGCCGCGGGGGGGGGTGGGGTTTTTTTGGTGGGGTTTTAAAATTTTAAAAAAAAAATTTCGCCTT
>JAYZJE010000202.1:0-4668 GCA_036164895.1 Pseudomonadota bacterium | reverse complement strand
GGTATATGGGCGTCCCTGCCAATCAGTTACCGGTTCGCCATCTTTTTTATCTTCCCACCACGGTTCGTTGTCCGAAGTGACGCCAACATTAGTGAAGATCGTGTCATGGTGAATCATCTCATAGGCGTTGCAATTGGTTTTTTCGTTGGTTCCGGGGACAACGCCAAAATAGCCCGATTCCGGATTAATGGCCCTGAGGCGGCCCGTCGCATCCAGATGGAGCCATGCAATGTCGTCACCAAGTGTGCGGACTTTCCAGCCGTTGTAGGATTTTGGCGGTATCAGCATCGCCAGATTGGTCTTTCCGCAGGCCGACGGAAAGGCGGCGGCCAGGTAATGCTTTTCGCCTTCGGGGTTTTCAACCTCCACGATGAGCATATGCTCGGCGAGCCAGCCTTCCTTGCGAGCTTGCCAGCTTGCAATACGCAGTGCATGGCATTTTTTTCCGAGCAGTGCATTGCCCCCGTATCCGGAGCCAAAGCTCTGGATCGATAGTTCTTCAGGAAAGTGCATGATGAAACGGCGCTCTGGATCGAGATGGCCAGTGGAGTGCAGCCCCTTGACAAACTGGCCCTCTCGTTCAATGCGTTTGAGCGCAGCGTGCCCCATGCGGGTCATCAGGCGCATATTAATTGCGACATATGGGCTATCAGTAATCTCGACTCCGCAGCGGGCATAAGGTGATTTGATCGGCCCCATGCAATAGGGCAATACGTACATGGTGCGGCCTTGCATGCAGCCATCGAACAGCCGATTTAATTTCTGGTGAGCCATAGAAGGCTCCATCCAGTTATTGTTGGGACCTGCATCTTCCCTGTTTTCAGTGCACACATAGGTCAGGTGTTCGACGCGGGCGACATCCGAGGGATCTGAACGATGTCGGTAACAATTAGGGTAAGCGGCTTTATTGAGTTCCAGAAGTTCTCCTGTGGCTAGCATTTGTCCCACGAGCGTTTTGTATTCCTTTTTGGAGCCGTCGCACCAGTGGATTTTATCGGGTTTAGTCATTGCGGCGACTTCGCCAATCCATTGCTGGAGCGCCGCATTTTTTGTTGTCATCGTGTCCCTCGGCCGAAAAATCGGTGGTATGTATCTAAACTGGCAATAACCTTTCCTTATTAGCTAAACCCCGACTGCGGGGAGTGCGTATTATACCGGCGGGTCGCCGCGGTTTCACAAGGACGGGCGGCTGGGACGATAGGATTAGGGTGTTTCCTCGGACCGCCATCCAGGCTGATTTAGCGGCGGGCACTGTACGCGGTATTGATGTAACAAAAGAATAATAAGCTAATGAATAATAAAAGTTTGTTTTGCTACTGGTGTAGGTAAGCGTACCGTAGGTGAACAACGGACATCAAATCGAGCAGTTGTTTGGCGCAGCCAGTCCGCTGAACACTGTGCTTGCGGGTTATTTGCCCCGGCAAGAGCAACTCGAGATGGCACGAGCAGTGTCGGATGCTTTGCAGACGGGAGAGCGTCTGGTGGTCGAAGCCGGCACTGGAACTGGGAAAACTCTCGCTTATCTGATTCCGGCGTTGCTGTCAGGATTGCGGGTGATTATTTCCACCGGCACCAAGACGCTGCAGGATCAGCTCTACCATCGCGATCTGCCGGTCGTTGCTGAGGTTTTGGGGAGGCTTGCCACGATCGTCCAACTCAAGGGGCGAGCCAACTACCTCTGTCTGCATCGGCTTGATTTACTTCGACAGGGTCGCGAGTCCGGCGTCGGGCGGTTCGACCGCGAGGTTTATACACAGGTTGATCAATGGAGTCGATTAACCCGCTCGGGAGATATTGCTGAGGTGCATGGGGTGCCCGAGGATTCCAGTATTTGGCCGCTGGTTACCTCCACGGCTGAGAATTGTCTCGGTGCTCAATGCAATTTCTACGATCAATGTCACTTGGTCTCGGCACGGCAGGAAGCAATGAGCGCGGACATCGTCGTCGTGAATCATCATCTGTTGCTGGCAGACCTGATTCTTAAAGATGAGGGGTTTGGCGAGTTGCTGCCCGGATTCGAGGCGGTGATTATCGACGAAGCACACCAGTTTCCCGATATTGCACAGGGATTTTTCAATCTCAACATGACCAGTGCGCGCTTGCTTGATTTGGTGCGCGATTTGCGCTTTGAAGCACTGTTAGCAGGAGTACATGATCCATCTCTCGAGTCCTTGCTGGACGCCGTGGCAAAATCGGTCCGCGAAGCCCGGTTGCTTCTTCCGAAAGGAACAACCAATGTGCCTTGGCCGGATATGGATCCAGATCTCAGCCGACTCATGGCGGAGCTGACATCGGGGCTGGAGCAGGTTACTGATTGGCTGGCTGCGGCCAACGAGCTTTCCGTTGGCCTGCAGCGAGCTAGCGAACGGCTCATTGGCATTATCGATGCGTTGGAACAACTTTCGCGCGCCGACGAGACCGCTGGACTGCGCTGGTTGAGTCTGACGCGACTTGGTTTCAGTCTGAACTATACGCCCATCGATGTGGCTGATAGCCTTAACGAGCTGGTTGAGGCGCAGCCGTGTGCGTGGGTATTCACATCGGCAACACTAGCTGTCGCGCAAGACTTCGGGCATTTTCTTTGGCGAATGGGAATGGCTAATGCACGAACTGAGCAGATTCCCAGCCCGTTTGATTTTTCCAGTGCTGCGCTGTTATATCTGCCGCCGGGGTTACCAGACCCCAGCGAGACAGACTATACAGAGCGGGTCGTTGAGCAGCTGCTCCCTGTATTGCGTGCTAGCGGCGGCCGGGCATTTCTGCTATTCACCAGCCATCGAGCCGTCCGTCTGGCCGCCGAGTCACTTGAGGAGAATTCGGATTTTGATCTACCTTTGTTGGTGCAGGGGTCGGCGCCCAGATCGCACTTATTGGAGCAGTTTACTGCGCTGGACAACCCGGTCCTGATCGGCACGACTAGTTTTTGGGAAGGGGTAGACATACGCGGTGACGGTTTGGTGGTTGTGGCGATTGATAAGCTGCCGTTTGCATCCCCGGGGGATCCGATGCTTCAGGCCAGGCTGAAGGCGATCACGCAGAACGGCGGTAATCCGTTCATGGATTTTCAGCTGCCTCAGGCGGTCCTCGCGCTAAAGCAGGGCGTCGGCCGCTTGATTCGGGACTATTCGGATTTCGGGGTCATCGTAATCTGCGATCCTCGAATTCGGCAGCGAAGCTATGGCAAGCTGTTTCTGGATAGCCTTCCGAAGATGCCAATTACGGATGATCTTGAAACAATCGTTACCTTTTTTTCGGACCGGAAGACTGATCGATGAAAGATGAGTTTGCCTGTTTGGCGATCGAGACAGCGACCGACAGTTGCACCGTAGCGGCGGTCAAGGCCAGCGAAGTCAGCAGCATCGAATTGCCGGATCCACGGGCTAGCGTTCGTGATATCTATGGCTCGATCAACCGAGTTATATCAGAGGCCGGCCTGACGTTGGCCGAACTCGACTGTATTGCCTTCGGCGCCGGGCCCGGAAGTTTTACCGGTATTCGAATCGCAGCTTCGGTGGCCCAGTCGCTGGCATTCGGGTTCAATTTGCCCGTATGCCGGGTGTCTAGCCTAGCTGTGCTGGCAGCCGGCGCCAGGCAACGGCATGGCGTGAATTGTGTAGCTGCGTGTATCGACGCGCGTAAACGCCAGGCGTATCTCGGCGTTTACCAGTTTGCTGAGGATGGAGATATAGACACTGTAATCGCGGATCAACTCGTCGATCCGCTTGCCTACCGACTGGATCCGGACAGGCCGGTGTTCGCGGCGGGACCAGGTTGGGCAAACTACCCCGAATTTCCCGAGCTGCAGGGCCGCGCAATCACTGCGTCGGATTTCATGGCCAAACCGTTAGCGGGAGATCTGCTGACGCTTGCCGAATACCAGTTTCAGCGTGGGGAAACCGTTGATGCCAGATCCGCGTTGCCAAATTATGTGCGCGATCGGGTCACTGAAACTTGATTCGACCCGAGGCCAAACCGCGGGACCTACGACGTTATAATTGGCCAATGGAACACCAGGAGCGCGCGCGTCTGATCATTTGTGCGAGAACCGGGAACCTGGCTGCATTGGCGGCCTGTGCAGGCCTTATGGGGTATGCGCTTTACGCACAGGAGGTACTTGCGCTGGACCCGTGTCCGCTGTGCATTTTGCAGCGTGTTGCGGTCATTGGGATGGGACTTCTGTTCCTGGCAGCTGGACTGCACAATCCGGGCCGCGTCGGTGGGCGCGTGTACGCTCTGTTGCTTGCAGCAGTTGCGCTACTCGGTACTGCAGCGGCAGGCCGCCATGTGTGGCTGCAAAACCTGCCGCTGGAGAAGGTGCCGGCGTGCGGCCCGGGGCTCAACTACATGCTGGAAGCATTTCCGTTGACCGAAGTGCTGGAGTTGGTGCTAAGCGGGTCCGGTGAATGCGCCGAACTTAAGTGGTCATTTCTCGGTCTGAGCATGCCGGCATGGGTGCTGATTGTGCTGTTGCTGCTGGGCGGGTTTGGCTGGATGCTGAACTGGTACGGAAAACTGGGCATAGTTTCTTTGGTAAAGCGATAGCCAGTGTTGAAGCTGGTCGCGCTACTGGTTATATCAATACCCGTTCGAGAATGCCGGCATAGGTTTGCCGCATCAATTCAATATCATCGACAGGGATGTGTTCGTTGGGCTTGTGTATGGATGTAT
>JAYZJE010000201.1:0-4231 GCA_036164895.1 Pseudomonadota bacterium | reverse complement strand
ACTGAGTATGAAATTGGGTATGATGGTCCCATGATGAGAGCACCAAAATGGGCATCAAGGTGACAGAAGGATGGGTCCGTCGCCAAAGGACTGGTCTAAGTAATGCCTAGCAGAGGAATTTGGTTTTGAGTCAAATCAGTCGCCGTGATTTCGTGCAGAGCATGGGCTTGTCTATGGGGTGTGCGTTAAGTTTTGGCGCGGCCAGCGCCGACGCTAAACAGCGTGATGACATGCAACAGTTAATGGGATCAGGTTCCACACCTAATGTTCTGTTGATATATAGCGACCAGCATCGCTACGATTGCCTAGGAGTGGCCGGACACCCGGATATCAAGACCCCTAATATTGATGCAATAGCGACGGAAGGTGTCTGGTATCAAAATAGCTTCTGCTGTTCAAATGTGTGCACCCCGTCCCGCTATTCGCTGCTGACTGGTTTGTATGCGCATCAGCATGGCGGCCGTGGTAACCGTTCCACACTGCCACCCGGCATTCCAACATTTCCTCAAATTTTGCGTGACCGCGGGTACGACACGGCAGCGGTCGGGAAAATGCATTTTACACCGACCTATCTAGACGCTGGATTCTCGAAAATGATCTTAGCCGAGCAAGATGGGATGGGACGTTACATAGATGATTATCATGCTTGGCTCATGGAGCACAACTTGGTCGATGGCCTAGATACCATCGAACAGGTCTGGGCGTATCGGCAACGCGCACCGGCCGACTACTGGGAAAGCTTTGGAGCCCAGGTCTCCGAACTCGATGAAGAACATCACTCTACTACATGGATTGCCGAACGAACGTTAGATGAGATATCGAATTGGGGCGCCGATAAACGCAATTTATTGATGGTAGGTTTTATTAAGCCACACCATCCGTTCGACCCACCCTCAAGCTGGGCCAATCAATATGATCCGGAAGCAATTGAGTTGCCGGCGGGTTGGACAACTGAAGCCATTGCACGAGATTTGGCAGGATCGGCGGGCTTCTTCTCTTTGGAGCATCTAACGGAAAACAGATTCCGGAAGGTCTTGGCGTACTACTATGCATTGATCTCGCAGATCGATTTTCAAGTTGGCCGCATGGTGAAGTTACTTAAGGATAAGGGCCTTTATGACAACACCATGATTATCTATACGGCTGATCATGGCGAATACCTCGGTTATCATCATTTGCTGCTAAAGGATGGGCCCCTATATGACCCCATCGTCAGAGTGCCCCTTGCAATTAAATTTGCCGGTGGAATTCGGTCTGGAGAGACACATGTTGGTCAAGTCAGCACTCTTGATGTCACCGCGACCATTCTTTCAGCGGCCTCCGCTAACTATCCAGTCAATCCGCTTATGCCCGTGAACCTGCCAGGAGTCGACTTGACTGGTGTGGCGGTGAACCATGAGTTTGTTTTCGCGGAGGGATGGAAAGCCAATCAGCGAAACGTCATGTCCGGAGAGTTTGCCGAGGTTTTAGGTAAGGGCGGTGGCCTGACAAGTTTTATGGTTCGCACTCCGCAATACAAATTGTTGCTTGATCGACAACCTTCCCAAACACAGTTTTTCGACTTAAGTGTCGACCCACACGAGATGACAAACCTTCGCCAAGATGATCGTTATCGACGTTCCATCGATGAATTGCGAGAGCGTGTTGTTGATTGGGCAATCTTTGCTAATCCAACGCCGATGTATACGGATACAAAAGCGCGGCAGATCTCTGGTATACACGAGGCCCGCCTTAAAAACGGCCACCCAACTCGAGCGCAAGAATATTTCTATCGGAAAATCCAGCACCGGTTAACCCAATGATCTTAAGAACAGCCGAAAATGGTTTCATGCATCAAACGCGCTCGGCTCAGTGAACCGCATTTTGGTCGATAAATACAGCTGTTAGTCAAGCGGAAATTTTAGCGCACAATGATGGAAGAAATGCTCGAGCGGGAATCGTAATGGCATATCGTGACATGCGCGAATTTCTGGGCGTGGCGGAGCAGTGTGGGCGGCTGCGCCGGGTCAAAGAATCCGTCGATCCGAGCTGGGAACCGGCCAGCATCGCAAAGTGGATGTTTCTAGCGCTGCCTGTGGCTGAGCGTTTTGGTTTGATGTTCGAGGATGTCGTCGGTGCCCGATTTCCACTCGTGACTGGGGCGCTCGGGGCGTCCATTGATACCTATGCACTCGCGCTGGAAACCAAGCCCGATGCACTGAACGATAAATGGCTAAGCGGGCTCGCAAATCCCCACGATCCGGTGCGGGTCAACCAGGCACCGTGCCAGGAGAACGTTCAACTCGGTGTAGATGCCACACTGGCTAACCTACCGATCCCGGTCTGGACGCCGGGCAAAGATCCCAGTGCGTACATCACAACTATCACTGTCACACAAGACGTGAAGAGTGGCGCTCAGAATATGGGGGTGTACCGAACACAGGTTCGCGACGATCAAAGTGTCATCGTAAACCTGAATCCCGGTCGACAGGGGCACACTTACGCGCAGACCTGGCTCAAAAAAGGACAGCCGGCACCGATTGCCTGGGTCGTCGCCGCCGAGCCTACCGTGCAACTAGCAACGGTGGCGAATCTGCCGCTCGGGGTCGATGAGATTACGATCGCCGGCGGTCTACAGGGTGCGCCTATCGAATTGGTACAGGCGAAAACTTCCGACCTGCTCGTCCCAGCCCATGCCGAATTCATCATCGAAGGAGAAGTTCTGCCAGGTGAAATGGAAATCGAAGGACCATTTGGTGAATCAGCCGGTTACATGAGCCGCGCTGCGCCAAAACCGGTCGCGCGTATCACTGCCATTACGCATCGCAACGACGCAATCTATTACGGACTGAGCAGTCAGATGCCCCCGTCTGAAAGTACGGTGTTGCAGAGCCTAGCGAATGCCCCAGTCATAATGCATATGTTGCGCAACGACTTCGGAGAACAAACCGTCTGTGATGCTCACATCGACTTGATGTTTGGCGGCGGCGGGGCGCACATCATCATCGCGATGAAAACGCTTGCAACTGGGCATGCCAAAAAAGTCGGGAAACTCGTTGCCGAACACACGCTGCTCAAGCGCATAACCATGGTCGACGAAGATGTCGATCCCCATGATCCGCTCGATCTCGATTGGGCTATGAGCTCACACTACGATCCACAGCGCGACACGGAGATTATCGGTGGCTTCTCAACGCCTATGAGTCATGCAGTTGCTAGCGACGCACAAGGACGCAAACTCGGCAGCAAAATTGTGATCGATGCTACGCGCAGTCTAGATACGGGCGCGACATCGCTTCCTTCTCGAGAAATCATGGAAAAGGCGCGGGTGAGTTGGGACACGGCCGGCCTGCCGGAGTTCGATATTCCGCGGAGCCTGAAGTACCGCCTTGATCGATCGTAGCCGGATACAGAAACTCGTACCTGAACGCACCGACGCAATAGAATTTACTTTCCTCCACCTACCACGCGTTGGAGCATAACAAAAGCGATAACCCAAGCAGCGAGAATCACTGAATGGACATTGACATTATTCTGGAACCGGACATCACGCCGCAACAGGTGGCTGAGCTCGCAGTAGAGGCCGAAAAACAAGGCATCCGTGCGCTATGGAGCTCGAACTATCACCAGAACTGGGACCCGTTTATTTCGCTGGCACCGGCGATGATGGCCACGTCAAAACTTATCCTTGGACCACTCGCCGTGAGTCCGTGGGAAATGCATCCATTGAAAATGGCCAATGCTATTCTCACGCTGAATGAAATTGCCAGCGGCCGCGCCATGATCGCTATAAGCGGCGGCGGCGGAGCGTTGAGCGCCTGCGGCTGGAAAATTGCTCCAGACGCACCGGTATGGCCAATCAAGGACAACATCAAGGGCAATCGTTATCCGGAACGCCGGGTTCGGGGCGTGCGCGAAGCGATCGAGATTCTGAAACTTGCCCGCAGCAGCGAGATATTCATGCCCTACGAAGGGGGGACTTTCCAAACCACGCGCCCAACCCAGATGAGTTGGGCTCAGTCCAGTGGACCCCTTATATATGGAGCCTGCAGCGGCCCGTTAATGGTGCGCATGGGCGCGCGCATGGCAGATGGCATCCAACTTTCCGACTTCACGGTCGAGATGATGCCTGACGCGATGGAAAACGTGCGCGTTGGGCTGGCAAACCGCGATGAGGCAACAGATGGCTTTCGGGTAGGCAACTTCTGGGCATTCCATATTAAGGAGGATAGAGATACCGCGATGTATGAGG
>JAYZJE010000200.1:0-6022 GCA_036164895.1 Pseudomonadota bacterium | reverse complement strand
GCACATGCCTGGTTGTCCGGGCCAACTCCGCAAAGTTCTGAAACGGGTCACGGGCGTCGAGCATGCTCGATACCCAGATTCCGCCGAGGCCATTGTCCTCGGCGAGCCGGCCTAGTTCGGCAATGGTTCCGGGAGGATCCTTCGATTCGAGAATCAGATCAATGCGCATTGGGAGGTACCTCCAGCACGTTAGCAGTTGTTAGAGTAATTCTCGACAGGCTAAATTGTAATGTTAATATGACCTTATGTCCTCTGGGTTTAAACCGAACCTGATGCTCATGCTCCGAACACCGTCCCTTTCTCTTTCTGCCGCAGTCTGCCTTCTGATCTGCAGTTCAGTCACAGCGGAGATAAACACCACACGGGTAACCGGCAACTTCAACAACAGTCAGGAAAACGCCTGCATCCACGTGTCGATTTTCATGATGCTCGCCGATTGCACCTACTCCAGGCGAAATGCGGAAGTGGCCGGCCATGCCCTACCCTGGGTTGGCCCAACCGTGAACCCGGTGTACTACGACCCGGACAGCACCCATGCGGTACCAGAATACAAACCGGTACCTGGCGATGACCGAATCAAGCCCAGCCTGTCGGGAACGCTGACGATTGACGACCAGGGTACGGCCGATCCGACGGACGACACCATCAGCGGTGAGTTAACGGTCGGACCCGCAGCACGCAGCGTTGTCGTGAATGTGAATAGACTGACCGGCGGTCCCGCCCCAGGTGAGCCCCGGGCCATAATATTTTGGAGCGGCATCGAGCACAGCCTTGCTGCTACCGGGGTCGATTCCGCGACGCCCAACGCCGACGGTGGGTTTGACTACGTGATCGCCTCCAAGGGATTCCCGTCGCGGCTTTATCGGGCTGACGAGTCGGACGACTATTTTCCCAGCGCTCTAGCAGGCCGCACCGTCGAGGGCCAAGACGCAGCGGGCACCTGGAACGCACCCAGCAGCACCGGGGTCACTCGCGACACAGCGATGGCCGGCAATGTTGGGGCCACCACGACCGCCGTAATGAAAGATTATCGCTGCATCGACAATCGTGGCGCGGTCACGTGTCCGGATCACAACGTCGTATGGGCCAACGGGCCCGAACCGCGGCCCGGAGAGCGCAACATGACTGAGGCACCCGGATTCGACAACCTGTTGGTCAGGGCCTCGACTGACGGATCCGGAAACGTGTCGAAGGCACAAGGATTCTGGACCCAGGAATACACACTTGCGGCTGGTCCACCGAACTTCCAAGTGCCCGAAAATCATAACAACTCCTGGCAGGGTGGCTATCTGGAGTTGTTCGCCACGGATCCTAACAAAGAATGATCCGGGCGCGCCCACTCAGCGGATTAATCCGCTGCTTTGTCATTGTCTTGGTAACAACCGCATTCTGCGTTGGCAACTCAACGGGCACGGCTGCCGACTCTAGCACCGTTAGTCCAGGTAATTTGCGAACTGCCACGGACCTCAATCCGGACCCCGATATTCTTGAAGTTGAACTGGTCGGCCGGCAATTGCCGGTGGATTTGACAGGTGATGGACTGATCGCCAGAGTCTACACGTTCAACGGTCTGACCCCAGGGCCGGAACTGCGGGCGAAAGTGGGCAATCTCGTCATCGTGCATTTCACCAACGAGCTGCCCGAGCCCATCAATATTCACTGGCATGGGATCGAAGTCGACAACGCCAACGACGGGACCAATGTCACCCAGAACCCCGTCGAGACGGGCGGGAAGTTCACTTACAGATTCCGTGTTACGCGGCCCGGAATTTTCATGTACCACTCCCACATTATGCCAACGAACCCCGAGTTCAAGGGCTTCTATGGACCCATCGTGGTCGAAGAAGACGCGGAAGAAATTCTCATCGCGAGGGGCGTGCTGCCGGACCGGGCCAACGAGTGGACGTTGGTCCTTGCAGACACCACGGTTTGCAAAACCAAGGGCACCAACGATGAGGTGACCTTCGAGCCGCACCACGATACTGCCTGGGTGTTTACCCGCAAGGGGCTGGGAAATTTTCCGGGAAACACTTCCTACCCCACACCGAGGGACCTGTGCGAGGACCCGCGGGACGACCTTGGAAAGCCCCTTGGGACGGGCCCGCTGGCAGCTGGCGACATCCCCAACATTCAGCCGCCCCTGGACTGCTTGAACCAGAAGTCCTGCCGGGTCAACGAAGGGCAACTGGTCCTGACCAACGGTCGGGTTGCAGCAGCACGGGAAGGCAACCCCCGGCAACCCGGTCCAGTTGCGTCTGGCGCTAAGTTTATCGATGTCACGGCCCAAGGGGGACTGCGCCTGCGGCTACTCAACCCGGCGGTCAGCCGGTATTTTCGCCTGATCATGACAGACGGCCGCGGCAGCCAGATCATGCTCTACCAGGTCGGTGGCCAAAGCGGCCTGCTCGACAGGGCGCGAATCAAGGGCGGGATGCTGGGCAAAATAAATACGCAATTCGATCCTGGCGAGATTCTCATCGCGCCAGGGATGCGTACGGATATCGTCGCCAACATTCCGGATGCTGAGATCGGCGACGTGCTCACACTCTGGACCCAGGACTATCAGCAGTACGGAACCACTGAGTACCCTTTAAGCTACGGTGGTGTGCCCACGGTCGCTGTGGCCCACTTCCGGGTTGCGGCGGTGGCACCCAGTGAAGAGCGGTACCGCATCGCCGAGGGAACACCCTTGCGCGTTCACCCGGACGTCGATGATCCCGTCGAGACCGTCAAGGGGCATTCGATTACGGCCCATCTGCTGGACCCACGCCAATTCGATTCGCCTCTGCCCGGATCAGCCTCGGAACTGATGTTGTTCGCCGTCGTCGGGATGCGCGAATCCATCGATGGTATCCACGGATTGCCGCTGATGGGTCTCGGGGTGTCCGACTACAGGGATATTCCACATATCTGGTCGAGCCGCTATGCGGTGGTAGGCGATTTGCTGGAGTTAACTTTTCGAAACGGTACGCAAATGCACCATCCACTCCACCATCACGGGTTCTCTTTTCAACCCGTGCGGATATTGGATCCAGACGGTGAACTCCTCTACGAGTTCGAAGACAACGAGTGGGTCGACACCCTGGACATACCGGCCACCAATCAACTCGTGTACCGTATCCGGCTGGATGACAGACCCAGAATTATTGATGGCAGTTCCGGCGGCGCAGCCGGGCGGTGGCTCTTCCATTGCCACATTCTGGACCATGCTGAGCTTGGCATGATGACGGAACTGGTGGTACTGAAAGAGCATCCGTAGCCGGTTATCGGCAACGCCAAAAACTGTTTAAATGAGCGGCGACGTGGGAAATTTATGCGCACCAGAGCTTTGATGCGCCGTCGGCGCATGGCAAACGGCATCTACTGTGTGTTGACGGCATTTTTTTGGGCGGGCTACGTGGGCGCTGCCGTTGATCCCACCGTTTTGAGACGCGGAACCGCCAGCGAACTGCGATCGCTAGATCCCCAAGCGGCAATCGGCAATTCAGCCGGCGCGCTTATGTACGATCTGTTCGAGGGTCTGGTCACCGTTGACGGACAGGGCCAGTTGATTCCCGGAGCCGCCGGGTCCTGGGCCATCAGCGATGACGGACTTACCTACACCTTCTTCATCCGGCAAGGGCTACGCTGGTCTGACGGAGCGCCGCTCACGGCAGAGGACTTCGTTTACACGCTTCGACGAATCGTTAAACCGGACAACGCACTGCGGGGCGCGGGCACAATTTCTCCGATACGCAACGCGCTGGCGATCAATCGTGGTAAAACGCCGCCTTCAGAACTCGGGGTCAAGGCATTGGATGCCACAACCCTGGTGATAACCTTGGAGCATCCCGCACCATATTTCATTGACATGCTGGCCGCTTTTCCTGCGGCAGCGGTGCCACGCCATGTCATAGAAAAGCATGGTTTTGAATGGACCATGCCCGGCAATATGGTGGGAAGCGGCGCGTACGTCCTCGACGAATGGATATCCAGCACACATTACAAGTTGGTGCGAAATCCGCATTTTCGAGATGCCGGACAAGTGCAAATTGATGAGGTTTACTATTATCCGATCCCGGATAAGGAAACGGCCGTGATGCGGTTTCGCGTCGGGGAACTGGACGTGACCCTCAATGTTCCGCCCAATCGCCTGAAATGGCTCCAACAAAACCTGCCCGACAAATTGCGAATATCCTCTAAGCTGGGTATTCGGTACCTCATTGTCAACACGACCCGGCCATCCTTGAACGATGTGCGCGTCCGTAGGGCCCTGTCCTTATCCGTAAACCGGGAAATCATTGCGAGCCAAATACTAAAAGACGGCAGCGAACCCGCTTACAACCTCGTTCCTTCGGCGATGCCCGGTTACGGGCCCAACCCGGCGCCGTTCAAAGATACACCCTATGAGCAAAGGCTCGCGGAGGCGAGGCAATTGCTTGCCGAAGCGGGTTTTGATGCCGGCAATCCTTTGCGGTTCACTGTCCACTTCCGGCCTGTCGAGGATGCACGCAGGGTCGTGGTAGCTCTTCAGGCCATGTGGCGCGGTATCGGCGCGGACGTAGAGCTCGTGAATATCGGGTCCCAAGGGAAGGCCAAAATCCTGGCCGCAGGCGAGTTCGATATGGCCTTGTTTACGTATTACGTGCCATTTTCCGACGCGATGGCTTTCCTTCGCCTGCTTGAAGCGGGAAGCTTTCGTAACTATTCGAGGTATGATAATCCCGAATTCGACCAGATGCTCGCAACCGCCGACCAGTACCGGGACCCTTCAGAAAGAGCAGCCTATCTCAAGCGGGCTGAGCAGCTCGCCATTTCCGAGCACCCAGTGATTCCCTTGTTCGTGCCGGCCCGGATCTACCTGGTCAGCGACCGGGTACGTGGCTGGGAGGACCACACCGAGCCACACCTGGCGCGGCACCTGTCCGTAAGCGACTGAAGGCTAGCCACACCTGGAATCCGCTTCACCCTGAACGGTTCGACACAGTTTCATGGGTTTCGTCGTCCCAGTGGTGACAGGCCACTTGGTGCGTGTTCGAAACGTCATGCAGAGGCGGAGATTGTTTACTGCACCAACGGGAGGCTATGGGACATCGCGTCCGGAATACACAGCCGCTGGGCGGTTCCATCGGCGAAGGCACCTCTCCAGCCAGCACCGTTCTGCGAACACGCTGCGAGCCCGGTCTTGGCGCCGGAATCGCGCTGAGCAGCGCCCGAGTGTAAGGATGCCGTGGATTATTGAAAATCTCATCACGGCCTGCTATTTCCACCAGCTTACCGAGGTACATAACCAGAATGCGCGTGCACACGAGCCGCACCACAGAAAGGTCATGGCTGATGAATAGAATCGAGACGCCAGTATCCTTTTGCAGTTGCCTCAATAGATTGATGATCGTCGCCTGTGTCGATACGTCCAGTGAACTGACTGGTTCATCGCAAATTACGAGCTTCGGTTTCAGAATCATGGCCCTGGCAATTCCGACCCTTTGGCACTGTCCGCCGCTGAATTCGTGGGGGTAGCGGTTGATGAGCTCGGGCTCCAGACCGACCTGACCCATCATCTTCCGAACCGCAGCCAACCGACTTTTGCCGTCGAGCTCCGGATGGAAAGCTTTCAGGGGTTCCGCGATGATATTGCCGATGGTCATGCGGGGATTCAGGCTGGACAGCGGGTCCTGAAAAATAATCTGCAGGTCTTTTCGTTTCCGGTCCATCTCCGGCTTGCTGAGCGCGCCAAGATCTTCGCCCAGCCAGAGGACTCGCCCAGCGGTGGGTTCTATCAGTTGGAGAATTGCCCTGGACAGCGTGGATTTTCCGCAGCCGGATTCACCCACTACCCCGACGGCCTCGCTCTGGTGAATCCCGAAGCTGACGCCGTCCACGGCCCGGAGATTGGCAATTGCCGATCTGAAAAGTGAGCTTTTCTGGCTCACCGGGTAATGAACCTTGAGGTTCTCCACTTTCAACAACGGGCCGTTCATCGCCGCTGCTCCCGGTGACAGGCTGCTAAGTGGTTATTGAAGCGAGTCTGCAGTGCCGGCCG
>JAYZJE010000199.1:0-4394 GCA_036164895.1 Pseudomonadota bacterium | reverse complement strand
GGATAGGCGGCAGCTAGGTGCACGAACGAAGTGCCAAAAACGTGTCGCTGCAACAGCCCCGTAAACGGGACTATGGATCAATTCATGCTGTATTTACGGCGGAATTTGTCAATCCGGCCAGCCGTGTCGACGATTTTCTGTTTGCCGGTATAGAACGGATGACAGGCTGAGCAGATCTCGATATGCAGGTCTTCTTTCTTCAGTGTCGATTTCGTTGTGAACTCATGCCCACAACTGCAGGTGACCGTGATTTTGGCGTATTCAGGATGGATATCGGGCTTCATCGCCGTGCCAACTTCTGCGTTATCGGACTCTGTTGAATCGGGCGCGGAAGCATAGCCGCTGGCGTGCCCGCTTACAAGTGGCGGCAGATTTATCCACAAAATCTGTGGATAACTTTGTGGATGCCCGGCGTTTTTAGGGCTCCAACCAACCGTCGATCAATGCAATAAGACAAATTGATCAAGAAATAAGCAGTACTGCAAAAACTTTATTTATCAATAATTTACATGTAATTTGATGCAACACACCTGATAAACCGTCGCGTATCTGCATGAAATTTTTGAAAACTCATTCAACTGTGCATAACCTCGACGGCCGCCGGACCCGCCGATCGCTCTGATTGCCAAGGTTCCGGCGGCAGAAAACTCATCTGCAGATCGTCGAGAAACCTCATACCCAGTTCCGTCGGGCGCCAGGCGCCACTTGGCTCCTCCGATAACAACCCGCGGTTACAGGCCTCCTCGAATTGCGGACGAAGTGCCGACAAAGACATCCCGGTCCTGGCCTCAAGTATGCTACCGGCGAAACTGACGGGCAGCCTCAATGCATTCATCAGAAACTCAAAGGCGGCATCAGCGGTTGACACCTGCCGACGGCTCGCATAATGCTCGCCGCGTTTGACGCGCCGCATATACTGGCGTGGTGAAGCGATTTTTGCATAGCGAACAATCTGTCCCTCACCATTGGTTATTTTTCCATGGGCCCCGGCGCCGACACCCACATAGTCGCCATACCGCCAGTAGTTCAAATTGTGTTTACAACGCATTCCGTCTTTTGCATACGCTGACACTTCATAGCGCTGATATTCCGTGTCCCGGAGCAGTTCTTGACAAGCGACCGACATTAACCAGGTTTCCTCGTCATTCGGCAGAGCCGGTGGACAACGATAGAATGCGGTTTTGGGCTCCAGCGTCAGATGGTAGTGGGACACATGAGCCGGTTGCAGCGCCAACGCCTGCCGAAGGTCGTCCAATGCTGCATTCACGGCCTGTCCGGGAAGCCCGAACATCAAATCCAGGTTGATATTTGAGAACCCAGCGCTTATAGCCTCATCAAACGCTGCAAAACTATCGGCCGCACTGTGGACACGACCCAGTGCGGCGAGTTGGGTGTCGCAGAAGCTTTGGACGCCCAGCGACAGTCGGTTGACACCAGCCTGTCGGTAGCCCGCGAAACTGCCATGCTCAACGGTGCCGGGGTTTGCTTCCAGTGTCACCTCCAGGTCTGCGGCCAATGCAAACCGTTGCTCTACCGCCCGGAGCAGGTCCTCGATCCTTTGGGGCACAAACAGACTTGGTGTGCCACCACCGAAAAATATGGACCCGACCTCTCGCCCTCTAAGTATTGCTTTCTCCTGATCTAAATCAGCAATCAAAGACTGAGTGTACGCCGCCGCCGGCAATTGCCCGGTGATTTTGAATGAGTTGAAATCGCAATAGGGGCACTTAGCCACACACCACGGCAGGTGAATATAAATACCCAACGGGGGTAAAGAAAACATCATTTGAGAATCACTGGCACGATGCGCTCTGTCGGCATTCATTCAGGCAACTCCGCCAGTTTTTCCTTTAACAATTGCATGGCCGCCCCGCGATGACTCCGTGCGTTCTTGGCTGTGGCATCCAACTCTGCCGCTGTTTTGCCACTAGCACCATCGACAAATACGGGATCATAGCCGAAGCCGCCCTGACCCCTCGGTGTGAGCGCAATCGAGCCCTCCCAGATCCCCTCGCTAATTACCGGCAACGGATCATCAGCGCTGCGGACAAATACGGCCACGCACCGAAACCGTGCCTGGCGGTGTTCTCCCGGCACCTCGCGCAGCCGCGTCAGCAGTTTGAAAATATTTTTCTCATCGCTGGCGTCGATCCCCGCGTAACGGGCCGAGTGAATGCCAGGAGCGCCATCAAGGGCTTCAACCTCAAGGCCGGAATCGTCGCCGATGGCCGGCAGGCCGCTTAACCCCGCCGCGTACCGGGCTTTGAGCAGAGCATTATCTAAAAAACTGCCGCCGGTCTCAGCCGGACTTACCATTCCGAGGTCGGTTTGGGTCAGCACTTCGAATTGGTTGCTCAGCATCGACTCCAATTCTCTTGCTTTACCCGGATTGGCGGTCGCCAGGAGAACCTGTTTCAGTGTGCTCATGAGTTGGATCGGTGATCAGGATGCTAAACGCCAGTCATCGAGCGAGTGCCTCGAAATCACCTAGCTGGCTTAAAACCGCGCTTTTGATCTGCAACCTTGTCTCCCATCACTAAACTTTTGCACCATGCGGCAATCCAGTGCAGAAATAAGGCCTTGTCATCATACAATCGGTGCTGACGTCATTTTACAGTGTATAACCCTGTTATCGCCGACGCATCCCAATTGTTGCCGTTGGTCAACTGAGAAGCATACGATGGGCTTGACTGAAAGCAGCATTTAAGGAGGCTGAACGGTTCAATCCGGGATTATTCCTATGCTCTATAGCATGACAGGCTTCGCGCGGACCGAACAAAAACTCAAGGAAGGCATTCTGCTATGGGAGGTTCGCTCGGTTAATCACCGTTACCTGGAAATTCAGCTTCGGCTGCCCGAGGGATGGCGGTCACTGGAACCAAAACTTCGGGAAATCGTTAGCCAGCGTCTCGCGCGCGGCAAAGTGGATGGCAGCCTTAGTTTCCGCAAGTCCGCCAACGTAACACAAGCTTTGCAGCTGAACCTGGATTTAGCTTGCCAACTTATCGCCCACAGCGAAGATCTTGCCAAACACATGCTGAAACCGGCGGCGGTAAGTCCGCTGGCAGTGCTCCGTTGGCCAGACGTTCTGCAGGAGCCCTCGATCGATTCCGGCGCCATAATCGAGCCGGCTGCAACATTACTGGCAAACGCGATTGACACGCTGTGCGAAACGCGTGCGAGAGAAGGCGAGCGCATTCGCGGTCTCCTCAAACAACGTTTGACCCAAATCACCACCCTGGTTGCGGCAATTCGCGTCAGAATGCCCGAAATACTGCTGCAAATTAGAAGCCGTATGCAGGAACGCGCACAATCGCTTGGAGTCCGACTGGAACCGGAGCGACTGGAACAGGAAATGCTGCTGCTCGCCCAAAAGTCGGACATCGATGAGGAAATGGATCGATTGGATGCTCACGTGGCAGAAATTGCTGACACGATGACGGCAGGTTCACCAGCCGGTAGACGTCTGGATTTTCTGATGCAGGAGCTCAACCGCGAAGCCAATACACTCGCGTCGAAGGCAGCGGATGCAGAAACGACGCGCCAGGCCGTGGATCTGAAAGTGCTGATTGAGCAAATGCGCGAACAAATTCAGAACGTTGAATAGCTCTGATCCGCATGTAAGAGTTGGGATAGATATATCGTTCCAAGGATAATCGAGCTCATACCCATACTCAATGCCGACGGACGACATCTCAATTTGCACTTCCATGAACGAAAAAACATCAAATGCGGCCCCGTTAGATGAAGCTCGTCCATTCGTCATCGCTGCCCCTTCCGGAGCAGGCAAAACGACGCTAGTGCACAGGTTAATGGATACAGATCTCGGCCTGCGATTTTCAGTGTCTTACACGACGCGACCTAAGCGGCGCGGAGAAGTTAACGGCCGTGACTATCACTTCATCGACCATGACACTTTCGAGCGCATGGCCGCTGACGGGGAATTTCTCGAACACGCGGTGGTGTTCGATCATCGCTATGCCACATCACGCAGCCAAGTCGAAAAGCTGCTGCACGAAGGAAATCACGTAATGATGGAAATCGATTGGCAGGGAGCACAGCAGGTACGCACAAACATGCCGAAAGCCTGTACCATTTTCATTCTGCCTCCGTCGCTCAAACAACTGGAGGCACGCCTGCGCGGGCGCGGCACAGACCCAGAAGATATCATACACAGGCGACTTCGCGACGCACGCTCGGACATGATGCACTGGGCAGAATTCGATTACGTGGTGATTAACGACGATCTCGATGTGGCAGTCGAAACCATGCAAGCAATCATCGCGGACCGCAAAACGGAAAACTTCTCGACGACGGCGGATATCAGTGATCGGCTGAACGCAATCCTTGAAGCATAAGCGAGTTGCCCGCGTGCGGCTTCGGTAACGTGCTCG
>JAYZJE010000198.1:0-2639 GCA_036164895.1 Pseudomonadota bacterium | reverse complement strand
CCGAATAACAATTGTTCCGCCAGCGGTCGCTTGATTTGCTCTTGAATCACCCGCGCCATTGGCCGGGCTCCCATTTTTGGATCGTAGCCACGGTCTGCAATCCACTGTCGGGCACTGGGATCCAACTCTAGCGTTACATCGTTGCTCTCAAGCTTTGATTCCAGCTCCAGGACGAGTTTATCGACAACCCGCAGCACCGATGCACGATCCAACGCATCGAACTGAATGATAGTATCCAAGCGGTTACGAAATTCAGGCGTAAATATCTTCTGAATCGCGGACAGGCCATCGGTACTGTGATCCTGCTGCGTAAAACCGATCGACTGGCGGCCCATTTCGCGCGTCCCAGCGTTCGTAGTCATCACTAAAATAATGTTTCGAAAGTCCGCTTTGCGGCCATTGTTATCGGTCAAGGTTCCATGATCCATGACCTGAAGCAACAGGTTGAAAACCTCCGGGTGTGCTTTCTCAATTTCATCGAAAAGTAACACCGCATGTGGATTCCTGGTAGCCGCTTCGGTAAGCAACCCCCCTTGGTCAAAGCCAACATAACCGGGCGGCGCACCGATCAACCTGGAAACCGTATGGCGCTCCATGTATTCCGACATATCAAAACGGATCAGTTCAATCCCCAGGCAATATGCAAGCTGTCGCGTAACCTCAGTCTTGCCAACTCCGGTCGGACCGGCAAACAGAAAAGCACCAACCGGTTTCTCATCTTCGCGAAGACCGGACCGCGACATTTTGATTGCTGATGACAGCGCATCGACGGCTCTGTCCTGCCCAAATATAACCAGCTTAAGGTCGCGTTCAAGATACTGCAGCAGGTTCCGATCCGATGCAGACACGCTCCTGGGAGGAATACGGGCCATCCGGGCAACAACGGTTTCAATACGGTCAACCTGAATGGTGTCGGGCCGCTCACTTTCCGACTCCAGGCGCAGACTTGCGCCCGCTTCATCGATGACATCGATTGCCTTGTCAGGCAACTGACGTTCATTAATGTGCCGCGCCGATAAATCTGCGGCCGCCTGCAATGCTTCGTCAGTGTATTTAACCCCGTGGTACTCTTCAAACCGGCCGCGCAATCCCTTCAGAATATCCACGGTTTGAGCCACACTGGGTTCAAGGATGTCGATCTTCTGAAACCGCCGCGCTAAGGCATGGTCTTTCTCGAAAATGTGGCGAAATTCACGATACGTGGTTGAACCGATGCACCGCAACGCACCATCCACCAACACCGGCTTGATCAGGTTCGATGCATCCAACACCCCACTTGACGTCGCGCCGGCACCGATGACCGTATGTATCTCGTCAATGAACAAGATTGCGCCTGGATCTTTCGATAACTCAGCGAAAACGTCTTTCAAGCGTTTTTCAAAATCACCACGGTACTTGGTTCCCGCCAGCAAACTGCCCATATCCAGCGCAAAGATCGTGCAGTCCCGCAAAACATCAACCACTTCTTTGTCAACGATCATCTTGGCGAGGCCTTCAGCCATCGCAGTCTTACCAACACCGGCCTCTCCGGTATACAGCGGATTGTTCTTGCGCCGCCGACACAACACCTGAATCGTTCGCTCGATCTCGGCCTCCCGGCCGATCAGCGGGTCGATCTTCCCTTCAGCAGCCTTCTGATTAAGGTTCGTCGCAAACCGTTGCAGCGCGCTGATCGACGACTCAGCCTCAAGGTCGCCCGCAGAAACATCCGGATCGTGTTCGGGCCGGCTACCGTCACCAAGCTTAGAGACACCGTGTGAAATATAGCTCACAACATCCACCCGACTAATGTCTTGAAGTCCGAACAAATAAATCGCATGCGACTGCTTCTCGCCAAAAATAGCGACGAGCACATTAACGCCTGTCACTTCTTTTCGGCCGCCTGACTGCACGTGGTAGACAGCACGCTGCAGAACTCTCTGGAAACCAAGTGTGGGCTGAACGTCCTGCTCGCTTTCCTCAGATAGGGACGGGGTTGACTCGTCGATAAATTCGGTCAATTCTCTGCTAAGCCGTGGCAGGTCAACAGCACAGGCCTTCAGCACCTCAACGACCGCCGGAATATCCATGATGGCAAGCAGCAAGTGCTCAACTGTCATAAATTCATGGTGACTAGAACGGGCTTTCTGAAACCCTTCATTCAGGCAATATTCTAGGTCGCCGCTAAACATTTAAAATCAACCCTTTTCCAGCGTGCACAACAAAGGATGCTGATTTTGTTGGGCATGGGTGCTGACCTGCACCACTTTGGTTTCCGCAATCTCGTGAGTATAAACACCACACACACCCTTGCCCTTGGTATGCACCTCGAGCATGATTCGCGTCGCCTTAGACCGATCCATGCTAAATATTAATTCCAACACCTCGACGACGAATTCCATTGGAGTGTAGTCGTCATTGATCAACACGACACGAAACAGCGGCGGCTTCTTGAGTTTGGGCTTGGCCTCCTCAAGAGCCAGCCCGCGTTCATCATCTGGCCTAATCAGAAAATCTTTGTCCTGGTCATTCGGCATGGCCTACCTGTACCCCTAACCGCATCATTGAGCGTTGGAGACATTTTACCTGCTTTCCCAGCACCGTCCATCCAAGCGACGTGGAATATGGAAATCGTGCGGTTCGGTGCGCCACCCGGCTGC
>JAYZJE010000197.1:0-2690 GCA_036164895.1 Pseudomonadota bacterium | reverse complement strand
GTTTGCACCGCCGTGCGGCACTTAAATCTTGATTAACTGTGGGGTCGCTGACTTACCTCTGGGCGGTTCAAAAAAAGAGATGACGCTTGTGGCTTGGGACCCCGTATTATACACCTCGCTTATTTGTCCCTTATAGAATGCATACAGAAAGGTTTTGAAATTCAGTGGCATCGGCTGACGATTCATGCTCAACCATTTGGAGCAACGGTGGGTTGCTTTCTTGTCCGTGCAATCCGTGAACAAACTTTTTGAGCATTGGCATGAACGCTTTTTCTGCAGCGCTGATGTTCTCGTCAGGTGAGTTTAATGATGCAACGAAAAGACCGGGGCGAACAGTCAAGCGTTCGAATCATTGCCGGACAATGGAAAGGCCGGCGGTTGAAACTTGTCACGGCAGGAATTCGGCCAACACCGAACCGCATCAGAGAAACGTTGTTCAATTGGCTCGCGCCGGTAATCGAAGGGAGGCGCGGCGTTGATTTGTTCGCTGGTACCGGAGCCCTCGGGATCGAGGCGCTGTCGCGCGGCGCAGCCCAGATGGCCTTCGTCGAGCGGCATAGAACAGTCGCCCGAAGATTGCGTAAAGTACTCCAGGAGTTTGACTGCACAGCGGGGCAAGTCTTTAACACGGATGCGGTTGGGTTTTTGCAAGGGGAGCCGAAAGGGTTCGACCTGGTGTTTCTGGATCCGCCGTTCGACGGTCCGAACCTGGAAAATTTGTGTACACTGCTCGGCAGTCGCGGATGGCTGGCGCCCGAGGCTTATGTTTACCTGGAAACCGGTCATCGGCAGGGCCTGCCTTCCCTGCCAGATTCTTGGGAGCTGCTGCGGCAGCAATCGGCGGGCGAGGTGATTTACGCGCTGGCTCAGTGGAAAGGCTAAAGCGGTATGTTTGAACGATACGGAGTACGGTAGTGGTGACAGGAGCCATGTATCCTGGGACATTCGATCCCTTCACAAATGGTCACGAGGAAATCGTGCGCCGAGCCGCGACCATGTTCAGCCCAGTCGTTGTCGCAGTGGCCGCGAGTCCTAACAAAACACCGATGTTTGATCTGGGTGAGCGAATTGCGATGGCAAAGGAAGTGCTGGCTGATTTGGAACACGTCGAAGTGGAGGGCTACGATGGTTTGACCGTTGGGTATGCCCACGCCCACAAGCTTCACGCCATCATCCGGGGATTGCGAGCGGCATCGGATTTTGAATATGAATTTCAGCTGGCAACGATGAACCGTCACCTTGAACCGCAGGTCGAAACCGTTTTTTTAACACCAACTGAAAAGTACATGTTTGTGTCCTCGACACTGGTGCGCGAAATTGCCAACATGGGCGGCGACGTGTCGGCCTTCGTGCACGTGTCGGTGAATAACGCACTGCAGGCTCGTTGCGCACCGTGATTACATACCCTTTGCCTTACTTAGAAAATTTTCCAGTCGATCCGCTCAGTGGCTCCAGTTCCGGATGAACCTTCTTGAGGGCGGACAAACTTTTCTGAATTTCTAATGAAAGCACGCCTAAAACCAGAAATTCTTGGTGGTTGGCTGATAGTACTGCCGCTGCTTGCTTGTGCAGAATCCCTGCCAAAACAGGCTGCCATAGCAAGCGCTGACCCGTTGGCCACTAAAGCCGGTATGGAAATTCTCGATCAGGGTGGCAACGCGTTTGACGCTGCGGTTGCTGTCAGTGCCGCGCTAGCGGTAGTTGAGCCTGCGAGTTCGGGGCTCGGGGGCGGTGCATTCTGGCTGATGCATGTAGCGGCGCAAGACCGGAATATATTCGTGGATGCGCGCGAGGTGGCTCCCGAGACTGCAACCGTGAATATGTATCTCGATGAACAGGGCGAGCCGCGCCCCTATGGTTCGCTTGATGGTCCGCTTGCAGCGGGGATACCAGGTGAGCCGGCGGGCCTTGTCTTTCTTGCAGATCGCTACGGGCGGTTGCCTCTGGCACAGAGCCTGGCGCCGGCAATCCACTATGCCGAAAATGGGTTCTCAGCGTCCCGGCGAACCTTAATGGGATTGCGTTTTCGCAAGCGAGCCTACGAGCAATGGCCAGCCTTTAAAAAGGTTTTTCTGCCGGAAGGGAAAATACCTGAAATAGGCGCAGTTATTCGACAGCCGGATCTGGCGCGAACGTTGCGACGATTGGCTAAGAATGGCTTTGACGGGTTCTATCGTGGTCAGACAGCCAAACTTCTCATCGATGGGGTGCGCGATGCCGGTGGCATTTGGACTGCCGAGGATCTTTTGAACTACGAAGTGATCGAGCGTGAGCCGATAACCTTTGAGTATCGGGGTGTGCAAATTATTTCCGCACCGCCCCCGTCCTCCGGCGGCGTTGCGTTGGCAAGCATCTTCAATGTGCTGGAAGGGTTCAATCTGCAGGACATAGACTCGGCGACCCGCAAACACCTGATTGTAGAGGCCATGCGCAGGGCCTATCGTGATAGAGCTGAATATCTTGGCGACCCGGATTTCGTTGAAATACCAGTGGCGCGACTGACGCACCCATATTACGCAGCTGGGCAGCGCGGTTCGATTCGTCCCGACCAAGCGACCCGCAGCACAAGTCTTTCCGGAGTCCGGCCCCAGAAAACCACGGGATCGCAAACTACGCATATCTCAGTGCTCGATAGGGAGGGCAACCGGGTTGCCGGGACAATGTCCATAAACACTTGGTATGGCGCTGGC
>JAYZJE010000196.1:0-4371 GCA_036164895.1 Pseudomonadota bacterium | reverse complement strand
GCATGAAGAACCTGTTGAAGGAGAACTTCGATGCAATCTTTGTCGGCACCGGCGCGCCGCGTGGCAAGGAACTGGATCTTCCCGGGCGCCACGACAGCGATCACATTTACATCGGTATCGACTGGCTCGAATCGGTGGCTTTCGGGCACACAACGAAGATTGGCAAAAAGGTGTTGATTATTGGTGTCGGCAATACGGCGATGGACTGTTGTCGCACGTCATTGCGGCTCGGCGCTGACGAAGTTCGCGTCATGGCGCGCAAGCCACGCGGATTTTTTAAAGCGTCCGACTGGGAGCTCGAGGACGCTGAGGAAGAGAACGTCGAGATAATCGTTAACTATTCGCCGAAAGAATTTGTCATCGAAAACGGCGAGCTCGTCGGTATGAAATTCGATCTGATGGAATACGACATTGACGACAACGGCCGTATTCAGGACAGTAATATGGTTGGCGAACAGTTTTTACCTTGCGACGACGTAATCCTAGCGATTGGGCAGGAAAATTCGTTTCCGTGGGTCGAACGGGATATTGGTCTCGAATTCGACCAATGGGACGTGCCGGTTGTCGACAAGACGACCTATCAGTCAACGCTTACTGGCGTGTTCTTTGGCGGCGATGCGGCGTTTGGACCAGAGAACATTATCTGGGCTGTGGAACACGGGCATCAGGCATCGATTTCGATCCACAAGTATTGCCACGGCGAATCGCAGACCGACAGGCTGCCGTATACCATGAATCTGTCCAGCGCGAAGATGGGTATACACGAATGGAGTTACAGCAACGATTACGATGTTAAAGAGCGGCGTTTGATGCCGCATGTCAGCCTGAAGGAACGCTTCAAGCAATTGAATATTGAAGTCGAGCTGGGCTTTTCTGCAGAGCAGGCCGCCACGGAAGTCGAACGCTGCCTGAACTGCGACCTTCAGACGGTTTTTACCGATAATCTGTGCATCGAATGCGACGCCTGCATTGATGTATGCCCGGTTGACTGCCTGACCATTACAGCAAACGGGCCGGAAGAAGAACTAAGAACGCGGCTTACCGCGCCAGCCACGAACCTTGACCAAGACCTGTTTGTCTCCGGGGAACTCCCCCAGACTGGGCGGGTCATGGTCAAAGACGAGGATCTTTGCGTGCATTGCAGTCTCTGTGCAGAGCGGTGTCCAACCGCCGCTTGGGACATGCAGAAATTTACCTTGGAAATTCCTTATGTCGCAGACGAGGCAGACGATGATGCGCCGAAGAAAAAAGTCGCCTAGACGAGGGAAGCAAGCCAGGTTAATCATTGACCTGCAGTTGAGGTTCTATTGAATGTTTCTGCAGAATTACAGTGCGTGGGCCTGATTAAAGTATGACGATTGATTGATGAGTGCTAAGCCAACTATCAACGAGTTCATGATCCGCGTGGCCAACGTTAACGGCACCGGTTCGGCGAGCGCGAACGCTCTGCTGATGAAATCGCTATTTCGGATGGGCCTTCCGGTGTCCGGCAAAAATTACTTTCCATCGAACATTCAGGGGTTGCCAACTTGGTACGAGATTCGGGCCAGTGGCAGCGGCAACCTGAGCCGTTCCCGGCGGGTCGATATCATGGTGGCGATGAATGCTGAGACCTACGAGAAGGATCTGGTCGATACGGCCTCCGACGGGTATCTGATCTATGACTCGACTTGGCCACGCAACACGCTGCTGTCGCGGGACGACATCACAATTCTCGGGGTACCGTTGTCGAAGATGTGCAATGAAAATTTCCCGACGGCTCGGGCCCGTATCCTGATGAAAAACGTTGCCTACGTCGGGGTTATCGCCGGGCTACTGGATATTGAACTGGACGTTGTCAGACAACTGCTGAACGAGACCTTTCGCGCCAAGGCGAATTTGCTGGACGCAAACCAGCTAGCCATCGAGCTTGGGTACAACTACGCCCGCGAAAACTTTACATGCCCGCTGTCGTTTGCGACCAAGCGCTTGGATAAGACCACTAATCACATCGTTATCGATGGAAACACCGCCAGTGCACTCGGCTGCCTGTATGCAGGCGCAACGTTTGGGGCCTGGTACCCGATCACGCCGTCGACGTCGATCATGGATGCATTCAAACAATTTTGCGATCGATATCGTCAGGATCCGGAAACCGGGAAAAACAACTATTGCATTATTCAGGCCGAGGACGAACTCGCAGCTATAGGTATGGTGCTGGGCGCCAGCTGGAACGGTGCACGTGCATTTACACCAACCAGCGGTCCGGGGATTTCACTAATGAATGAATTTCTCGGCTACGGTTACTTTGCTGAAATTCCAGCCGTTCTGTTCGATGTCCAGCGCGTCGGGCCTTCAACTGGCATGCCAACCAGGACCCAGCAGGGCGACATTATGGCCTGTGCCTATGCTTCCCATGGGGATACCCGGCACGTGCTGTTGTTTCCGGCGAATCCCGAAGAGTGTTTCTACCAGGCCGCGCAGGCGTTTGATCTCGCCGAACGGCTGCAAACGCCGGTCATCGTGGTGTCCGACCTGGACATCGGCATGAATGACTGGACGACTGCGGACTTGAAGTGGGACGACAGCTACCAGCCGGATCGGGGCAAGGTGCTTGACACCGATCAATTGGAGAAATTGGAGTCTTTCCATCGATACCTGGACACTGATAGGGATGGCATTGCCCATCGGACATTGCCCGGCACACACCCGAAAGGCGCCTACTTCACCCGGGGTTCCGGGCACAACATGTTCGGTAAATACACCGAGTCGGCGGGTGAGTATCTGCAGGTGGTGAATCGATTGCGTCGCAAATGGGAGACGGCTAAGACCTTTGTTCCGGGACCACTTGTCGACTACAGCGACAAAAACCGTATCGGTATCTTGTCGGTCGGCAGTTGCGATGGGCCGATTCAGGAGGCCCGCGGCCGCCTTGCCGCCAACGGTCAGTCATTCAATTATCTTCGCGTGCGCGCCTTCCCGTTCAATGACGACGTACAAAAATTTCTAGATGCGCATGACCGGATATACGTCGTGGAACAGAACCGCGATGCCCAGCTAAAGAGCCTACTGGTACTGGAAACAGACGTAGAGAGTTCGAAGCTGGTATCAATACTTCATTACAACGGGTTACCGATGGTTGCGGAAAACGTAGCGGACGTTTTACAGCATGACATTGCTAAAGGACGGGCAGCATGAGCTATATTGCCAAACCCAAAGTCAGTCATCCGCGGCTGCCACGAAATGAGCTTGGGTTGACAACCCGGGATTACGAGGGTGGTATGTCCACGCTCTGTGCCGGCTGTGGGCATGATTCGATCACGGGCGCTATCGTACAGGCTGCGTTCGATTTGAGCATTCCGCCACAGGGGATGGCAAAACTCAGTGGTATTGGTTGTTCCTCCAAGACCCCGGCCTATTTCGCCAGTTCGTCGCACGGGTTCAATTCGGTCCACGGACGCATGCCATCGGTCGCCACCGGCGCAAACGCGGTCAACGGCAGGCTGAAATTTATCGGGGTTTCCGGTGACGGTGATACATTGTCGATTGGCGTGGGCCAGTTTGTGCACGCAGTTCGACGCAACGTGAACATGCTGTACATCATCGAGAACAATGGCGTCTATGGGCTGACGAAGGGGCAGTTTTCCGCTTCGGCGGACGTCGGTACCAAGGCAAAGAAAGGCGAGGAGAACCTGCAACCCCCGATCGATGCGTGCCTGACAGCCCTGACGCTTGGCGGGACCTTCATCGCGCGGAGCTTTTCCGGCGATCGGGACCAGTTGGTTCCGTTACTGAAAGCCGGCCTAGTTCACAATGGTTTCGCATTGGTAGACATCATCTCGCCGTGCGTGACGTTTAATGATCACGAAGGCTCGACCAAGAGTTACGAGTTCACGCGGCAGCACTATCATCCGGTCATTCATGCGGACTTTGTTCCGCCTTCAGAGGAGATTAAGGCAAAGTATGACGAAGGTGAGGCGATGCCGATCAAGCTCCACGACGGTAGTCAGATCGTACTGCGTAAACTGGGTAAAGAGTACGATCCCACCGATCGCGGGACGGCTTTTCATTATTTGGATGAGCATCAGAAAACCGGTGAGATCGTTACCGGTCTTTTGTTCGTCGACGAGGCGCCACCGGACCTGCATGCGGTCAACAACCTTAACAGCACGCCTTTGATCGATCTGTCTATGGACCAGCTTTGCCCAAGTAATGCCGCGCTGCAAAAGCTCCAGGCTCGATTTCGCTAGAACCCGCTGTTCATCGGTTGGCAACAGCGTTAACCTTTGTCCCTAGGGGTTTTGGCGGCTGCTCAAATAAGCCAGAATTAAGCGGACAGCCCAGAAGAGGTGATTTCATGAAGCACACGCTGTATTTTCTGATTTCAGTTTT
>JAYZJE010000195.1:0-4432 GCA_036164895.1 Pseudomonadota bacterium | reverse complement strand
ACCGCCAGGATCGGACGTCGGCCGATGTGCAGCTGAATATTCTGTGCCTTGAATCGCAGCACATTCGGCGTTGTCGAACCGCTTTCGCGGAATATAGCGAGCCCCGCATCCGTTTCCCTCAGTTTGTAATGCGCACTGGTGCCAATGACGTTCTCGCGCGGAATGCCATAGACCTGTTCGGAATAGGCGCGGATAAACCCGCTATCACCGGCCGAGACAATAAACACTTTGAAACCGGCCCGCTGCAGGTAGGCGACCAACTCGAGCATGGGCGCGTAGACAAGATCGACATAACGGACTCCGAGATCCGGGTGTTTGGCGGTCTGCAGAAATGCGCTGGCCAGGTCGTGGTATTGCTCGTGCGTGATTCCGGTCTGTGCGGCAACAGCAAGCGGTCGAAACGCACGCAAGCCCTGCTCGAGCAGCGCTTCACGGTCCGCTTCCAGTACGGCCTGAAACGGCTGCTGGTCACGCCACTCGGGGTGCTCAGGTGCGAGCTGCCTGATCCGGTGCAAAACAAATTCGAACTGAAAAAAAAGCGGTTGCTCGGCCCACAGCGTTCCATCATTGTCAAACACAGCCACCCGATCATTTGCTGTGACGTAGTGGTCGCTTTCAGGATCGGTAACCTCCGCTACGAAGGTCAAAATTGCTGATTTTGCCGCCCCGGAGTTCCAGGCTGGTAAGGTCTCCGCGGGAGCGCCCGCAACCGCAGCAGCCCAAACCGATGACAGCATCACGACAACAGCAATCTGCCCGCGTTTGTTTGTCATTGCTGGTTGCCTGAGTAATGAATGATGTTCATCGCAGCACTAATGGTGTCACGACGCACTGGCACCAGACTCTGACAACCTTGCTGCTGGTCACGGCAGGTCCGTTGCCGGGCCTAGATCTCCGGCAACGGTCAAGGCCGACAGCGTGACGGTCACCTCCGTGCCACGGCCTGGTTCGCTGTCTATGTGCAGCAAACCACCGTGAGCTTCGGCAATAAGGCGGCACAGGTACAAGCCAAGGCCGATACCACCGGTCGACCGACTCCGCGCGGGGTCAGCCCGGTAGAACGGCTCCGTGACCCGCGCCAGGTGCTCAGCCGGGATCCCGTCGCCATGATCGGTCACGCGCAACTCGAAATAGTCGCCGGAACGGCTGCCACGGATTTGCAGCTTTTCGCCGCCGGGTGGGCTGTAACGCAAGGCATTCTCCACCAAGTTTCGAACCAGCAGGCGCATCCGGTTTGCATCGAGCTGTCCCTCTAGCCTTTCGTCAGGCAACAGCAACTCCACGCGACTGCGCTGCTCCGCAAAGTCGGTGTTGATGACCGATTCCACCAGTTCACCCAGATCCACCGACTCCAAGCGCAAGATGGCGTGACGCGTATTCAGCGCCTCACTTTCAAGCAAATCAGCAATCAAGCGCTCCATGTCGTCAATATCTTCGAGAATGTTCTGCCGCACGGCTGCGTCATCGAGTAACTCCAGCGCAACCTTGGCACGCGTCAAAGGCGACCGCAGCTCGTGACTGATCGCCAACATCAGCTGCCGTTTTGCCTCCAACATACCCTGCACGTCATCAGCCATGCGGTTAATATCCTGCGTCAGGTCACCGAGTTCCCCACGGCTCGTTTTGGGAATCCGGTAATCCAGTTCGCCACGGCCGATCCGGGCGGTACCCTCCTGCATCCACTTGATTGGGCGGAAGAGCCAGCGCACAGCCAAGTACATCAGCAACAGCATGGTCAGTCCGACAACGCTGAAAATCAGGGTTGTGTAGGTCGGCGGTCGTGTCTCGCGGATTCTCGGTGAGGCAAACACAATCAAATAGTCGCCCTGCGCCATCTTCACAAACACATGCTCTTCGTGGCGGGCGAATTCGACCAATTCGAGCGTGCGGGCCCAGGCTTCGACCTCGTTGCGGCTCGCGTCACTCAGTTCAAGCAAGCCCAATGGACCGAATGGCAGGGCGTCCAGGTCCGGGAAATTCGGATCGGAACCCCAGTCCTGATCGGGTCCGACGATACGAATGTCGATCGGGATTTGCGCAACAATTTCCATGGCCCGCTCAATGTTTGGCGGCACTCCGATGTCGCCCAACACGTATTCGGTATGCAGGGCAATGTGCGCGCCGACGATTTGCCGGAGCCAATCGGTGTCATTGAACACCTCCACCGCGTTTCGGACAGCGTAACTGTAGGCAAACGACGCAAGAACAAAAGTCACCAGCAGTTGCGCTGAAAGTGAACGAGCCATGCGGGCAAATATATTCATGCGGTTTCCTGACCGATGAAAATGTAGCCGGTACCCCACACGGTTTTAATGTATCGCGGCTGTTTGGTTGTGTCCTGCAATTTCTGCCTCAAGCGGCTGACGAGGATGTCCACCGAACGGGAAAAAAGCTTGGCATCGATACCTCGGAGTGCGTTCAGAATCTCGTCGCGCGTGAAGGTGCGACCCGGATTTTCCGCAAACAAAGCCAGCAACTGGTATTCCATGGTTGTCAGGTCGAGTGACTTACCGGCGAGTTCGGCTGTGCGGCGGTGCGTATCGATCGTAAGGTTGCCGAATATAAGCGGCACATCGGAACTGCGGCGGTCCGCCGAGCGGCGCAAAATGTTTTGAATCCTCGCCACCAACTCCCGGGGCTCAAACGGTTTCGGCAAATAGTCATCGGCGCCGATTTCAAGTCCAACAATACGATCGGTCACTTCACCTCTTGCGGTCAACATGATGATCGGAATATTGCTGCTCCGCCGAATAGTCCGGCAGACGTCGAATCCATCCTGGCCCGGCAACATCACATCCAGAATAACCAGGTCCGGCTGCGCGGCTTCAAGCTGGCGTAAGCCCTCGTCAGGGTGGGTGGCGGCAACCAGCTCTATATCGAAACGTTTGAAAAAGGTGGCGAGCAACTCACCGAGCTTTTTGTCGTCATCGATTAACAGGATCTTGATCATTGTTCAAATTTTCATGGAGCCCAACGCGTAACGTTAGCAAACCACCTGGGCCCGCTTATCTCTCTCGAGCCCCATATTCTAAACCCTTTAATAACAAAGGTTTAAGTCGTTACAAAAAGTTACACCCTGCTACGGCCCGGGAAAGAAGCTCCGGCATCGTGGTTATACGATGCCATGGTGGAAATCGATGTTTCGGTGAACAGACGAGCTAAAAATACCCAAACGCAGGAGCACATAAATTCTCGATGGGCTTGCGAGACCAGCCTTACACTCATTACGATTATGATTCCGCCGGCAGCGCTACCCGCAGCGCCCGGATGTTAAATCCGTGCTTACCGCAAACAACCTCTACCCATCCTGTCTGCTGTATAGGCGCTGTGCGGAGTTTTTTCTCAGCGTTTAGCTTATGCATCGGTGATATCAGGCTCAATAAAGCACCACCCGATCTGAGGTATTTCCGCTTTGAGTCGACGCTCCAGCGCGTTGATGTGTGTCACCGCTTCACTGGTCGGCATCCCTGCAGGCAACAAAATTTTGGCCGCGAGCATTATTTTCGGGCCCATCTGTATGGTTATCGTATTAAAGACCATATCTATTGCCGGGTCGTCAGCAATGATTGCATCAATCCTGGCCTGCAATTCAGGTTCGGCGGAGCGACCGATTAGCAGCCCCTTGATCCGCGCGGCGATGAATACCGAAACGATGATCAAAACAATGCCTATGGCGATCGAGCCGGCAGCATCGTAGGCCGGGTTACCTGTAATCGCCGCGGTACCGAGAAAAATGAACGCCAGCGTTAGACCAATCAGTGCCGCGGTGTCTTCGCCCAGCACAACGACCAGCTCGGCATTGCGCGTCGTACGCAACCAGCGCACCAGCGACTTATTGCGCCGAAGATGCCGGATTTCGCGCAGGGCGCCCAGCAGGCTGAGAAACTCCAGCACAACCGCGACGGCCAAGACAAGCAAACCAACCCAGACCTGTCGCACCGGCTCGGTCTCCTGCAACTTGTGCATCCCCTCGTAGATCGAAAACAATCCGCCCAGGCTGAACAACATCAGTGCAACGACGAAGCTCCAGAAATAGCTCAACTTGCCATACCCAAGCGGGTGCTCACTATCGGCCGGGCGCTGCGATTGCTTTAATCCCCGGAAAAGCAACACTTGGTTGCCGGCATCGGCAAAGGAGTGAATCGCTTCAGCCGTCATGCTGCTGGAACCGGTGTAGATGGCAGCCCAGGTCTTGGCAAGGGCAATTCCGGTATTGGCCAGAAAAGCATAGAAAATCGCCTTGACCGCCGAACCCTGCTGCGGTGCTTGAGCTGCGCTCACGGAAGCCATATCGATAAACGTTTAACCATCACGGTATTATGCCGCAAGCCGTTACAGTTCAGACAAAAACGAACAAGCTAACCTGCCGTGTTCAGTATCGCGAAACCCGTGCCGGATGATGCTGGTGCAGATACGTATGTTGTATTATCGG